>JABMDH010000015.1:8389-10886 GCA_015904075.1 Nitrospira sp. | reverse complement strand
GATCTCCTCGGCCTGTTCAAGCGAGCCGTTATAGACCACGGCTTCTCCTTCGTGATCGATGCGATAGGCCAGCTCGAAGGCCTTTGCCGACGTCATGCCTGGAATGAACCGGCAGAACAGGTCGATGACTTGTTGATAGGTATGGCAATCGCAATTGAAGACCACCACGCGGGACTCGAACCCTGTGCCGGCGCCGGTCTGAATACGTTCCGTCGTCTTGGGGATGGTGAGAGGCGTCGAGGGCGTAGGCATGGAGGGGAATTCTAGCAGACCTGAGTGTAATGGTTAAGACGCGTCTTGTTCGACCAGCCTGTTTTCGATGCTGACGCCTGTTCGTTCCACCAACCGGGTGAGTAATGTGCAGTGGGCGCGCGAGTCGGTGGCCACGGCAAGTTGTCCCGCGATCGCCAGTTGTATCGTATACACCAGTGAGGCTGAGGTTTTCAGCAGGGCAAGGCTGTAGTCGAAGAGGTCGGCTTCTTTGCCGATCGGCCGTTGCCGGCTGAGTTCGCAAATGCGTGCTACTGTAAAGGGAGTCGTCTCGAACGAGGCATCCTTCAAGCGAGCCATCAAGGCAGGCGCGGTAGCGCCATCTTTATCACGCCCTGTGATGTCTGCGCCATCGAACAGACCTCGTTGAAATCGTCGATTCTCCACCAGCGCGCTATGAAAGAGTGCGCGCCAGGTTGAATCGGTCAGATCACGATCGACGGCCGTGCAGGTGTCCTGATTGAGTGGCCCGCTGACATTGTACCCCTGTACCAGTCGCGTGCTTGTCAGGAGGTCGGGGAAGGAATCTCCCATACGTTCGGGAAAGGCGGTTGTCCCGCAGAATGGGCTGATTTGTATGGCCATATAGTCCCGGAAGTGCACCTGCTCATACCGCTCCAGTAGCCACTGCAAGGTGCGCCCGTGGCATAGATGAAACGGATAAAATAAGACGCCGGTTCGTGTCATGACAATGATCGACAAACGATAGGACTCATGTTAGCTTTCCCTGGTGCGACGAATCTTTTCCTCTTGGCTTGACCTGTTACTGCTCTTTGTCCCCGTGACGGTGGCCCTCGAACTTCTGAAGGTCGACCCGCTCCTTATTTTTATCACATCAGGGTTGGCAATTGTTCCCCTCGCAGGGCTGCTCGGTCGAGCAACGGAACATATCACAACTCATGTCGGGGCCGGTGTCGGGAGTCTATTGAATGCCTCGCTCGGCAATGCCGCCGAGCTTATTATTGCGCTGGCGGCGTTGCGTGAAGGGCTCCACGATGTCGTGAAGGCCTCCTTGACCGGATCGATTCTGGGCAACATTTTACTCGTGCTGGGCGTGTCGATGCTTGCCGGCGGCGCGAAGTACGAACGGCAAACGTTCAACCGGACGGCGGCCGGGATGGGGTCGAGCCTTCTGTTGCTGGCGGCTGTCGGCCTTGTGATCCCGGCACTGTTCCATTTCACGGCCTCCGATCGCGGCGTGGAAGTCGAGCAGGAGCTGAGTCTGGACATTGCCATTGTCCTGTTTCTGATCTATGGGCTGAGCCTCGCCTTTTCCTTGAAAACGCACCGCCACCTTTTCGCGGGAGAGTCACATGATGCGCATGATCTGGGCGAGGAGCCGTGGAGCTATCGGATGTCGTTGGGTGTGCTGGCGGCGGTGGCGATACTCATTGGGGTGATGAGCGAGATGTTGGTCGGGTCAATCGAGCCAGCGGCTCACACACTGGGATTGACGCAGATATTTGTGGGGGTGATTCTGGTGGCACTCGTCGGCAATGCTGCTGAGCATTCCACGGCGGTGCTGATGGCCATGAAAAACAAGATGGATTTGGCGCTCGGCATTGCCGTTGGATCAAGCATGCAGATTGCCCTGTTGGTCGCACCGCTTCTGGTATTCGCCAGTTATCTGTTCGGAGCCCCGCTGGACTTGATCTTCACACCCTTTGAGGTAGCGGCCGTCACGATGTCGGTGTTGATTCTTGGATTTGTGTCGATGGACGGCGAGTCGAACTGGATGGAAGGCGTGATGCTGGTCGGTGTGTACGCCATGCTGGCGATCGCCTTTTACTTCCTGCCCGCATAATTCTATGACGTATTTAAAGTTGAGAGAACAAGCTGCGAATATTGAACTTACCGTGAATATATAAACTAAGAATTTAATAAATTACGGTGAGTCTTGTCACACTTTGTCCATATCGATGACTTCGGTCGCATCCCACAGATTGATCGACTCGGCTTCAGCCAAATCTTTCTCACGATCAGTTTCAGTTTCTTCTCCAAAGGCTTGCGGTTGAGGGGGAGAGCCGCTGCGTAGGTGTGTGCAATCTGATGCCGGATCAGGTTGTATCCATACCGGCAATTTTTATTCCCCTGTGCTAAATACTATCCATATCAATGGCGCCCCGGTTAAAACAGACCCGGCGATCTGCCCGTGTGATCCCAATCAGCCGGAACGGATCGTAGGCAGCATTTCTTCTGCAGGCACAGAAGAAATAGATAAGGAAAT
>JABMDH010000015.1:0-8289 GCA_015904075.1 Nitrospira sp. | reverse complement strand
GGCACAAGATTCAAAGCCATATTCCTGGAGAGTTTTGTGCCGTCCTCAACAGTTAAAGCGTAACACGAGATGTGTGATGGTTCGAGTAAGAGCAGTGCTCGAACGGTGTTTGTCCATGATTCGAGTGTTTGGCCGGGAAGCCCGTACATGAGATCAAGGCTGATATTAACAAAACCGGCAGCACGCGCGGCTTCAACGGCGGTTTCCGTGTCCTGCACCCGTCCGGGCCGTCCGATCGGGGCAAAGTCCTGTTCGTCCATGGATTCTGCGCCGAAGCTGATGCGGGAGAATCCGGCATCCGCGAGAACTTTCAAATCAGCTGGAGTGACGGTCGAGGGGTGGGCTTCCACCGTAATTTCGGCGGACGTCTGTATCGGCCAGGCGGTTCGCACCAGTTGCAGCAGAGCAACCAATTGGGTGGCAGGAAGTGCCGTCGGTGTTCCACCGCCGAAATAGACACTCTGCAACGGGCGGCTCCCGATCGAACCTTGCCGGCGGTAGAGTTCGATTTCCCGTGCAAGTGCGAGGCGGAACGCGTCGATACGATCCATGCCCCGATCGGTTCCTGCCACTTCGAGATAAAAGGCGCAAAAGTGGCAGCGCTGCCGGCAGAAGGGAATGTGCAGATAGATGCCGAGGTCGCGCTGAGACTGCATCGGTCACCCGGGAAAAGGCGTCGATACGGAGAAGTCTCGTTCCAGTACCACTTCGATTTCATCCTCCGGTGATTTGCCACGGTTGCGGGTGTGGGCGGTCCAGTGAGGTGTCCGCCGCAGTGATTCAAATACCGCCTTGATCATCTCCGGCTTGATGCGTGTTTCCCAGGCTCGTACCCACGCATGAGCATCGTCGTCGCCTTCGTATTCATCCGGGAATGTGGCTTCCAGGCTGAATCGAAGGGTGAAGGTCTTCTCCTCCTGATACATATGAGTCCTCTCGTTGCGATCCAGCAGATGCAATCGTATAATGCGATTCACGAAAAGGAGTCTGACGATGCCTATCTTCGAATATGTCTGTCGGGAATGCAATCATCGATTCGAGTTGCTGATTCAGGGTTCGACGGAAGCGGCCTGTCCCAAGTGCAAGACGACCAGACTCGACAAGCAGTTTTCCGCCTTTGGAGTCGGAGCCACCGGCGTATGGCCCGTGACAAGTAGTGGTGGATCTTGCGGCAGTTGCGGCGATCCGCGCGGCCCCGGTTCCTGCTCAACGAATTAGCCCACATGGACGAGCCCGGCGAACAGGCGCTGCAACGTGCGATCTCAGCCATTTTGCAGTCCGACCCACTGATCAAGCTGCTGCAGCAGGTTCGGTTAGGCCGTATGAAATCTACAGATGCCGGCTTACGCGTGGTGACGGAGTCTTGGCTGGGTATATATGAAAAGACGTTGGACACAGCCGGTCTGACTCGATCCGGGCTTCGACGAATCGATCCGACGCCCCGGCTTACAGTGCTCATCGATATCGGAGTGTTGGCGGTCGACCACCCAGGTGTGGTCTCTCTCATGGCTTTCTACGATCGGATTATGGCTCGCGCCAGTACAGAATAGGCGTACGATGCGCCTGCTCCCGCTTCTGTTCGTATCAGTTCTGTGTGTCTCGCCGGCTATCTCACGATCTGATGATGCAGTCAAACCTGCTCCGCTGAGAACGATTTCCCTCGAACGGCTTGATTCGATTCTTCCTCCTGGCACACATCTCTTGGTAGAGCGGAAGGCGATTGAAGCATTTCTTGCCGCGTTGGATGGGACACCTCCCGATTGGGCTGCGGTGTACGGCCATGGACATCATGATCCCGGCCACGATGAGCGGTTGTTCAATCTGAACCGGGAACGGGATGCCGCGGTTCCTGCTCAATGAACTAGCCTCCCATGGACGAGTCCGGCGACCAGGCGCTGCAACGCGCGATCTCGGTAATCTTGCAGTCCGACCCCCTGATCAAGCTGCTGCAGCAGGTCCGGTTAGGCCGTATGAAACCCACGGATGCAGGCTTGCGCGTCGTGACAGAATCTTGGCTGGGTATTTATGAAAAGACGTTGGGCTCAGCCGACCTGACTCGATCCGGTTTTCGACGAATCGATCCAACGCCTCGTCTCGCAGTGCTCATCGACATTGGAGTGCTGGCGGTCGACCACCCCGGAGTGGTCTCTCTCAAGGCTTCCTACGACCGGGTTATGGCTCGCGCCGGTACAGAATAGGCGTCCGATGCGCCTGCTCCCGCTTCTGCTCTTACCGGTTTTGCTTGTCTCACCGGCCGCCTCACGATCAGCTGATGCAGCCGAACATACTTCGCTGAGAACAATTTCCCTCGAACGGCTTGATTCGATTCTTCCTCCTGGCACGCATCTCTTGATTGAGCGGAAGGCGATTGAAGCATTTCTTGCGGCGCTGGACGGTGCTCCTCCCGATTGGCCTACGGTATATGGCCATGGTCATCATGATCCCGGCCACGATGAGCGGTTGTTCAATCTGAACCGGGAACGGGATGCCGCGCGTGAGGGGAGTCCGGCTCTGACCCGGCATGTGGCATTTGTGTGGTCCGGAGAATTGTCTCGATTTGACCGGCAGGCCAAGGGTTATCCGGTGTCGATTGGACCAGAATTCAATCAGACCAGTTGGGGGCTCGTTCGGTTTAAGCCTGAAGAAGTACCAGGCAATCTTCGGGTGATGCCGCATCGTACTCTTGTCGGTCCAATCAATCGGCGTCTCGCGGCACGGGAGAAAGTAGACGTGTTCGTGGTCATGACCGGTGTTCTGATTCCTTCTGAGTCGATCGTCTATGATTTTTCCCACGAAGAGGAGGGGCGTGGTCTGATTATGCCGGTGGTCAGAGTCGAGCGGGTGGATGTTCTTGTAAAGGAGCGGCCAGCCTATTGATTTCCGTAATCGGCATGTCTGCTCTGTGCAGATCATTGAATGTCGAGCAGTATGGGTGCCGGGTGCTCGGAGTGGTTCCGGGACGTACGACATGGATAGCGTGAAGGTCTGCGGCGGTGGCTGTATCCAGTTCCGGCTCGGCATCGGATAGAAATACAATCTCTTCAGAGTGGAGTCCGAGACAGTCGGCGATACGTCTATAGGATGCGGGCGTTACTTTCGACCCGATGCCGGTATCGAAACAGTGAGAAACCATCGGTGTGAGGTCTCCCTCGGTCGTATGAGCAAGAAGCAGACGCTGTGCCTGCTCAGATCCGGAGGAGTAGAGCGCAAGGGTGAGGCCCTCTTGTCGCCAGCGACGGAAGGATGGCGCAACATCGTCGTATAATTCCGGCATGAACGCACCGGTCCGGTAGCCCTCTTTCCAGATCATGCCTTGTAGAGCCTTGAGTCCCTGATGTTTGCGATCCCCTTCCATCCACTGGCTGAGGACATCGGCCAGATTCTCGTATGAAAGCAACATGCCGGATTCTTGGGCGATGGTTTCCTGGCAAACCGACGCCCACTGGCGGACCTGCGGGTCTATCCGATGATCGTGTAAAAATGATGCGATGTGTTGCTTGGCATACGGGAAGAGCACATCTCTGACAAAGGTCACCGCCGGCAGGAATCATGACCATGTCATCTGGAATCTCGGTGCTGAGGGCTGAGGGCTGATGGCTAAGAGCCAACAGCATACATGAGAGGGTCACAACGAATACAGGAGCAGGAACAGTCCGAGGGATCACGGTTTCTTGATCCCGCACGCCTTGGCGACGGCATCGCGGTAGTGGAGCCAATAGGTCAGGCTTTTCTTGAGCTGGGTGAGAACCGATGGTCTCAACGACGGCGCGGTGTAATTGACCACCATGTCATAGGCGTCATGGCGATGTCCTGCCTCGACCAACTGATGGGCACGGATCAGATCCATGTGGTCGGGTGAAAGGCCATGGTGACGAACGAGCGGATGGTTCCGGATGACCGCTTCGATATCTTCCGCACTTTTAGGTTCGGACGGTTGATGGATTTCTTTCCGGTCCTTCACGCTGCCTTCGACGAAGATCGTCAGTGTGGCGGCGCCAATCACCCAATGGCGATGGTCCGACATCCGGTCGAGCCACGCTCGGTAGGTGCGGCTGGCCGGTAGCAGACGAACCCGCTCAAAGTCATCAGGGTTGAATCCCAGTCCCTCCATCATGGAGAGAAAGAGTGCGGGGTGGGAAATTCCCAGAGAGAGGCCCCCGGTATCTTCCTCGTAGATATTTTCGGCCAGCATGCGACGGGCCGGAGCGGGAGGATTTTTCCCATGGATACGGGCGAGAAAGACGGGAAAATCTCTAACGTAGACGGCATATTCTTGTTGGAAGTGAATCTGTAACTGTTCTTTTGTGAGGGTGCCGGTGGCGAAGTGATCCCAGGCCCAGTGGTGTTTTCCGTCCATGATGCGAAGGAGGGCGTCGAGAAACTTTGAGTTCGTCATTTGCGTAGCCATCGTCTCTTGCCTTCTTGACCGGTGCGTCGCTACAATTTGCTTCTATCTGGATGCTGAAAAAGCCCACCAGCGCCGTTCTCGCATCGCTCAGAGGCTCAATGTACCGAAGCGGACGCCTCGCCTCTTCACTCGCTGCGGCCTTGCCCGTGGAACGGGGCGTCTTGGCGCACCGGGGTGGGCGGGTGAAAACAGAGGCCTTTTTGAGCATCCTGATACGATTCGATCTGTAGTGCCATTTGTAACATACCAACGGTATCTTATGTGTGCGCCGAGTATTTTTGCAGCTTGCTAGAAAGAGGGAGTGAATCAATGAATCCGATTACGGTCCAAAATCCCGATGAGATCCTCAATGTACTGGCTGAGGTGACGCTCCGTGGAGCGGGGTTTACTACTGAATCCCTTCTTGATTATGTCCTGGAAGAAGGGTTTACGGAACCGATTTTCCTGAACGCCAGCGGTGAAGATCCGACAGCCTTTTTCAAAGGCCAGCCGAATGCCTGGGCGATCTACCAGGTGCGCGAATGGAAGCGGGTACTCACCATTTCAGGCGGTCCCGGTCAGGAGCGGCGCGCGCGTATCACCGAAACGCCATAATCAATCCAGAGTCTAAAGAGAGAGGTCGAAAAGTGCAATCAGATGAACGGCTTTTCGATCGACTGAGAAGACGATTGCCGATGGGGTGAGCATGCGGATGATTCATCTCATCACGACGCAGGATGTGGCGAGTGAGGCATCATCAAGAGCCTGCTCGACGGCAACCGTATCGCCTTTGTTATTCACGGCGAACATATGAGCGGTCTGTATCCGGGAGTGCCGTTCTTTGTCAGCCGTGTGATGGTGGATGTGTCAGATCAAGCTCGTGTCGAAATCCTGCTCAGCCGACGCAGGCTTTCTATGCGAGAAGCGTCGGTCTAACCAGCAGTTTTCAGAAGAATCCTCCCCATTACGCGCGAGAGGCCGGTTGGTATCAGCCATGGGCTCCAGGTTGCTATGGCTCAATCTTGGGATGAGGCTTCCCTGCAGGGAAGTCGCCCGGCCGGCGTTCGCTTGCTCCTTCGTAAGCTGGAAACAATTCCGGAAAAATACCGGGCAAAGGTGAAGGTCCAGCAGCTGTCTGACCCGGAGTCAAAAGTCTCTTCAACTTTTCAATCGATTCAGCAGACGATCAAAGACCGGGTGAAGGCGATCGGATCGAAGGGGACCTCAGGGGCACCGGATCTGAATCTGCGCAATTTGGGTCAGGAGACGATTCTTAACTATGCCGGGGCGGCAGCGGTCTTTTTACTTCTGGTCATGTACTTCAGTAAAAACAGTCCTATGATACGGTTGTTGGCGTTGGGCTTATTGTTTGTCCTGGGGGTTGGCACCCCCGTGCTTATTTATACGAGTGCCGGCGGCTCGCTTGATGTCATGAAAGAGAAGGTTACCGTCACCGGACAAGCCCAGCAGAACCGTCTCCATCAGGTTCCATAATCACGCTCCCTCCTTTGGCTGAATTCACACTGCCAGTGGTCTATTCCGCGTATTTCGGCACAGGAATGGTCTTGGCCGGAGAAGCCGGTACGGCGGATTGGCGGATGAATTCGCCGGAGTACGGGTTGAGGATGGGTTCATGGGTATGCCGCTGCCGTTGGGTAACCAGTTGCAGGCTTTGAGCGCCGATTTCGATTCGGTCGATTAATACGGACCGTGTCAGACGATCGGGAAGTCCTTGCATCGAAAACAATTGGTAACTCAACAGCCAATCCAGCCGGTCTTTCTCCTGTTCCCTGATAATGAATCGGGCTTCCGGTGAAGGCGCTCCTTTAAAGAGCAATACCCAGATATTGGAGCGGAAGGCGGGGCTGGCCTGCTCTGCAGACGGGCGAAACTCTGGAATCAATGACGGCAGCTGGTCGATCGGCATGGGTGGGGACAATTCAATATCCACCAGGCGTACGAACAGGAGCCGGTCCTCGCTCTCATTGCCCGGGTCGGACGTATAACTGAATGAATAGCGGATCGCCGTGCCGTTGCGTGTGAATGTATAGACATCTTCTCCGTTTTCCGGAGAGACCAACTTGCTGAAATAACTCGACCAGTCGGTGATTGGATAGTAGGTGAAGATGCGCAGTGCGGATTTGCGGTCGCGCACCGCCTGGGGGCGACCCATCTTTGCATGCAGCTCTGCCTGGGTCAGGCCAAGAAAACCGTCTTCAAAGTAAGGCGCAGCGTCAAGATTCGGCGGACACAGCCAACACAAAACGACCAGGAGTACGATGGTGAGAACGGCTGGCCCAGCGATGTAAGGGCGAACCAGTGCAGCAGTCATAATAGGCGGGGATGGTATCGGCGGGTCTAAATCGATGTCAAGGAGACCACCGCTGCCTGCTTGCCGGTGCATCATGCATCCAGTATGATCTCGACTCAGTTTTTGTTTGGGGAGGATCGGGAGTTGGTTACACAGATCAGGCAACAGGCTCAGATTGAGGCGCTGCTCAAGGAGCGTATCCTCATCCTCGACGGCGCGATGGGGACGATGATCCAGCAGCGCAAGCTGGACGAAGCAGCATTCCGCGGCGAGCGGTTCAAGGATTGGAAGAAAGACCTTAAAGGCCACAACGATCTCTTGAACATCACCCAGCCGGCGATTATCGAAGACATTCATCGGCAATATCTGGAAGCCGGGGCTGATATCGTCGAAACCAACACGTTCAATTCTCAGTCGATCTCGCTGGCGGACTATCACATGGCGTCTCTCGGCTATGAACTGTCCAGGGCGGGAGCGGAGTGTGCCAGACGGGCGGTCGAGAAGGTTCACGCGGCACAACCGGGGCGACAGTGTTTTGTCGCCGGAGCGATCGGGCCGACCACCAAGACGTCGTCAATTTCAACAGACGTCAACAACCCTGCGGCCCGTGGAACGATCTATGAAGAACTCGTGACGGCCTATGGTGAGCAGGTACGCGGATTGCTGGACGGCGGGGCCGATCTGCTACTCGTGGAGACGATCTTCGATACGTTGAACGCAAAAGCGGCATTTTTCGCAATCCAACAGGCGTTTGCATCCGGCGCCCGGCCTGTGCCGGTCATGGCATCGGTCACGTTTATCCAAGCCGGGAGCAACCGAGGCGTGACAGGGCAGACGGTCGAGGCGTTCTGGAACTCCATTTCCCATGTGCCGCTCTTAAGCGTGGGCATGAATTGCGCGCTCGGGCCCAAAGAAATGCGCCCGCTGATCGAAGAATTATCGCGCATTGCACCGATCTATCTGAGCGCCCATCCGAACGCCGGATTGCCGAATCCGTTGCTGCCGACCGGTTTTCCTGAAACTCCGGATAGTTTGGCGCCTCAGCTGCGTGAGTGGGCGCAGAGCGGGTGGCTCAACATCGTGGGCGGTTGTTGCGGGACGACGCCGGACCATATCAAGTCGATTGCCGAGGTGGTGCGCGATATCAGGCCGAGAACGATTCCGGCGGTGACTCCGTATACGAGGCTGAGCGGCTTGGAAGCAGTCACGATCCGTCCGGATTCCAATTTCGTGAACATCGGGGAGCGGACCAATGTTACCGGGTCTCCGGCATTCGCCAAACTCATCCTGGCCGGCGACTACGAATCCGCACTCTCCGTGGCGCGCCAGCAAGTCGAAGGCGGCGCGCAGATCATCGACATCAACATGGATGAGGGCATGCTGGATTCCAATAAAGCGATGGAGAAGTTTCTACGTCTCGTCGCGTCGGAACCGGATATCTGCAAAGTGCCGATCATGGTCGATAGCTCCAGGTGGGAGGTGTTGGAAACCGGGTTGCGGAATATCCAGGGCAAAGCCGTCGTCAACAGTATCAGCTTGAAAGAAGGCGAGCAGAAGTTCGTCGAACAGGCCACGCTCGTGCGCCGATACG
>JABMDH010000149.1 GCA_015904075.1 Nitrospira sp. | reverse complement strand
GCTCTACGTGTTGCATGAAGAAGAGCAGGAGGTGCGGAAGAATCACGCCAAGCAGATGCCGCTTGTGATCCGCGGCAACGTGCAGGATTGCATCGACGTCGTCTATAAGAGCGAATTGAAAGACGATCAGCGGCAAGGGTTCTCCAGCAAGACGAACCTGCACCCGCACATGTTCCAGTTCGATACGCAAGCGTCGGATGGGCCCATCATCGGATTCTCCTATGAGATGTCGTTGCGGCCCTTCACGATTTTGAAGGACGAACATCCCGGCAAGGGCATGCCTGTGCCGATGAACACGACGATCGAAGCCGATGCGCAGAAAGGCGCAATCAGCATCACAGTGAAGGACGCCTCGCGGTATCACCTCAAAACCGAGCTTGGCGTGGGCATGGACGAAGTGGGACGGTTTGAGTCGGCCCGGATCAGCAAGATCGACGGTAACACGATTTCTTTCGAACGGCCGCTCAAGTATGGCCACAAGAAGGGCGAGATCGTGTCGGTGGAATGGATCAGGGAACGGTGGTATGTGGACGCCGATTTCGGCACCACCTTCTGGCACGACCATGTGTTTGGATTAGATGGCTGGGGCCACGGTCTCTTTTCTACCTTCATCGCCGAGCCGCCGCGGTCTACCTACCATGACCCGGTGACGGGCAAGGAGCTTCGCAGCGGGCCTGTGGCCGACATTCACACCACCGAGCCGGTGTCCGCCCATATCTCCGGCTCGTTCCGCGAAATCGTGACGCAGGTGATGGATTCCAATCCTAGAACGGCGGAGTTGATCACGACCGACAATCCGCAGGCGAGAGTCGGAGCGGTTTCCGTGGACGGCACCCCGTCTGCGGTCTATCCGGCCAAGCTGAATCTGTCGCCGATGAAATTCCTGAACGGCGGCGAAGCCACGACGGGGAGCGGTTACAACATGCGTGTGGAGCCCTTGTCGGTGCGGTTGGCGAACAATCCGGATCCGTCGCAGTTGTTCAGCAGCCGGATTCACGGTGATCCAGAGACGCCGATGTTGCGGGCCTACCTGGGCGATCCGGTGGTGGTCCGGCTGATCGAAGGGTCGGCCAACGAAGTCCATTCCTGGCACATCAGCGGCCATTGGTTCCCGATGGAGCGCTACAGCAAGAACTCCATCCCGCGTAGCACGCTGCACGTCGTGATCGGAGAGCGGTACGACGCGGCTATTCCAGCAGCAGGAGGGCCACAGCAGATGGCGGGCGACTATCTGTACTACAGCGGCCGGGCGTCGCACTTTGCAGAAGGCAGCTGGGGCCTGTTCAGGGTCCTGGACAAGGCCGAGGCGTCCTTGAAGCCGCTGCCGGGGCGAAGCGTGATTCCAGAGTCGGCTAAGTCTGTCTGTCCGGCTGATGCGCCGGTGAAGAGTTTCAACGTGTCCGCTATCGACAAGGCGATCCGCTACAACAAGGGAACGCCCGGTGTGATGGAAGTGGACCTGGAGCGGAAGATGGTGTTGGGCAACGAGAGCGGCAAGATGTACGTGCTCGAAGGCGAGAAGACGAAAGTAGCCTCGGGTAGTCTCGAACCGAGTCCGTTGACCTTGCACGTCAACGTGGGTGATTGCATCAAGGTCAATCTCAAGAACGAGATGGCCAAGGATCGGGCCGGATTCCATGTCGATCATCTGGCATTCGATCCGAAAGAATCGATGGGGATCAACGCAGGCAACAATCCCGGCGATCAGACCGTCGCGCCGAGACAAGGCCGGACCTACACGTTCTACGCCCATCCGGAATTCGGGGAGAATGCCGCTCTGATTCAGGATTGGGGCAACGTGATCGAGAATCCTCGAAACGGGCTGTTCGGGGCGATCATTATCGGCCCGAGGGGATCGCAGTATCGCGATCCGGTGACCGGCGAAGATTTAGCCCAGAAG
>JABMDH010000148.1 GCA_015904075.1 Nitrospira sp. | reverse complement strand
TACGTGAGCATGGTAGTGATCGGAGGACTCATCGCTCTTTTACTTGGAGGGGGCATCGGGTATGCGATCGCCCGTCAACTGACACGCCGTATCGTTCATGTGGCGGATGTTGCCGGGCAAGCGGCGGCAGGGAACCTACAGACTCGTGCCAGACTGGAGAGCCACGACGAGGTCGGACATATGGCGCTGGCGTTCAACGCGATGTTGGATCGAGTCATCTCTCTCGCATCAACCAAGGAAGAGCGGGACAGTATGCACAAACGTTTGGCCCAGTTTCAGGGGGTGGTGTCGGATGTAGGGAAAGGCGATCTGACAAAGCGGGGTGAAGTAACCGCCGACATGATCGGAAATATTTCGGATGGATTCAATCTCATGGTCCAACGGTTTTCACATCAGATGCGGCAGGTTCGAGAGTCAGCCGAAGGTGTTAATAAATCAGCTGGTGTGTTACGGGAGAATGCCGGACAGGTGGCTGGAACCGTCAGGCGTCAAGCGGACGAATCCAGGAAGGCGCTTGGCGCCGTCGAACAGCTCGTGATTTCGATGCGTCACGTGACTGATATCGCGACGGAGTCTTCCGATACTACCCGACACGTGTTGCACGCCACGGAAGAAGGGCACATCGCCGTGCAAGAAACCGTGCAGGATATGGCAAGAATTGGATCTGCCGTGCAGCGGATGCTCAAACAGATCAAGCTGTTGGGCGATCGATCATTGGAAGTCTCGCAGATGGTGTCGACAATTCGAGAAAGCGCCAATCAAACAAATCTCTTGGCGTTGAACGCCGCAATCGAAGCGGCAGGTGTGGGTGAAGCCGGCGCGCGTGTCAGCGTTATTGCCGACCAAGTGCGGAAATTAGCTGAAAACTCTACGCAGGCAACAGGAGAAGTTTTGGATCTCGTCAAGATTATTCAACGTGAAGCCCATAACGTGGTGACTGCTATGGAACAGGAGATGCGGGCCGTAGAAGCTGGATCGGCATCGGCGCTTCGTGCCAGCGATCTGTTTCGGAATATCGCAACGATTGCGGAACGGTCTGCAGAATTGGCTCGTGCAATTGCCTTGTCTGTAAATGAACAGGAGGCTTCGACCGATCAGGTTGGTCGTTCGATCAAAGACTTTACCGGCGCCGCCACGGCAACGCAGCATGTGACGGATCAGACACGTACGACTGTAGAGGATATGGTGAAGTTGGCTGATGGCTTGGCGGCATCGGTGGCGCAATATAAATTGGCATAACGACCTCTGGTGCCGGAAAAGTCTACCGGGGTTCAGTATTGAGAGACACGAATGAGTTCAGAGTTTGATCGGGATCATCTCATTAGTATCTTTACTGTCGATGCCTTGGGCGGGATAGAGGACTTGATGAAGGTCGTGTACCCTGCCGATGCCTCGTGTCCTGTGCCTCAGCAACTTCAGGATCACATCATCATTGCACGTCGTATCCAAAGTGCTGCAGCGCTGTATGGGTATGACGGGATTGTCAGGCTCTGCGAGCGGCTGGAGGTGATATTCAAGCAGGCCCGGGTTATTCCCAGTGCGGAATGGCTCACGGCAGTCGGTGCGATACGTGAAATTGTGGACGGTGTTCTGACACTGGTGAAGGCTATTGGTACTGGTGGGAGTGAAGATATGTCGGTGGTGGAGCGATGCATGGCAGTATCTGCCGGGGTGCTCTCGAAGGTATCGCCTATGCCAGGAATCGAACCGGGTAGGCCGATTGATTCAGTTCCGGCAGCAGAGACTGGTATGGATGCGCAGCAGCCGGCGTATCTGCACGATAACTATTTTCTTCCACAACTTGATCCGGAAGTTTCGGGGTATTTTACAGCTGAAGCGCAGGCATACCTGGAATCCTTGGAAGCCACTCTTTTGCAATTGGATACGGATACTCAGAACAGGGACCTCATCAATCAACTGTTTAGAACCGCTCATACATTGAAAGGTTCGGCCTATATCGTTGGGTTTCAGGCAATCGGGGACGTTATGCACCAGGTTGAAGATTTCATCGGATCTGTGTGTGGAGGCCGACTCAGCCTAATGCCTGGCCATACGGATGTGATCCTTGTTGCGGTAGACGTTGTCCGTGTTCTGATGCAAAGAGATCCAAGCTGCGTCCCTGCGATCCGGAAACGATTTGAAACGGTATTGTGGGAGCTAAAACAACTTGATCAGGCCTGTACTTCCGTCGCCGGGATCGAACAGGCCAAGCCTCAGATTGAAACGCTGACGGATCAGGGAACAGCCGGCAGACAAGCGGCGACGAATATGGGCGATGAACGGGGAGTCATTCGTATCAGTTGTACAAGGCTAGAGAAGTTGATGAACCTGGCTGGAGAGTTGATGGTTGGGCGCGGACGGCTGGAGCAGCGACTGTATGCGTTGGAACGGATGTCTGATCAAGCCCTGGCATCCAAGACGCGATTGGTCGACGCCATCCAAACATTTGCCGACACACACATGTGTGCGTTTCCATCTGCCTGTCTACCTCAGGAGGCAGGCGGATTGGGGGAATGTAGCAGTCAGGAAGGTGATACAGACAACAATTTGGACAGTTTTGCCCGTCATATCAGTGAAGTGAGT
>JABMDH010000147.1 GCA_015904075.1 Nitrospira sp. | reverse complement strand
TATCCTCATCGGTGGGCTGCTGGGCTCCGCCATCGACTCAATGACCGGCTCAATGGTGGAATACGACCCGGATAAATTCCATGTGACTCTGCCCCCGGAGAAGGCCTTGATCGGCGAAATGGCCCGATTGGAGTACCGGAACAAAGTTCGAACGTATATTCTGCTCAGCCACCAGCACTTGATTTCCTATCTGGCGAAAGGGTCAGGCGAGCATCTCTCCAGCCTCTGTGTGTTGCTTGGAGTAACCGAATCCTGGCAGGAGGCGGCCATCCGTGAATTACGCATCCTGGCGTCGATCTCTGAAACTGTTCCCGCGTTTGCTGCGGCGGTGCTGAAACGATTTCCGAATGGATAGAGAGCCGGGGCGACAGTCTGGCCGGATCATTCCTTGGAAGTTGCAGCGACTTCTAGACGAAACAAGGTCCACAGACCTTTTTGAACCGGAGGGATGACGATGAAACAAATCACGCAGGGCGTGCTCGTAGTATCGGTTCTCTTACTGGCCACTGGTTGTGCGCAGACCTTGGAAGCCACAAAACTTCCAGGGGCTGATCTCACGAAAGTGAAATCTTTCTATGTGCAGAAACTGTCCGCAGACGAGCGCGGGATCGAGCGACTCATTGCCCGGCGTTTGACCGCCAGGGGGTTGACCGCGACAAGCGGAGCGAGCGAGACACCCCCGTCTCCTGTCGACGCGATTGTGACCTATCAGGACAAATGGCAGTGGGATATGACGATGTACATGCTCGAATTGTCCGTCCAGTTTCGGCATCCACAGAACCACACGGTGTTGGCCACCGGGCACTCGATGAGGACATCGCTGGTTCGAAAGGATCCTGAAGGGATGGTCGAAGAGGTGCTCACGGAAATGTTTAAGTGAGGACAACCATGAGACGCATTGCAGTTCACCGACTTTTAGTCGGAGCACTCATCTGTGCCGGCTGTGCGTCACCGTTGAGGCCGGAGGCTATGATCGCTGAAGTCCACCAACCGATCCATAAAAGCCCGTCGGCTGTTGTCGTATCGGTGACCGGCGGTCAGGCCACTTCGGCACTCGTAGGGTCGGAGCAAATTACCGACGAGGACTTTGCAAAGGCTCTCCGGCAATCAATTGAGCAATCGAAGTTGTTTGCTCGCGCGTTGCGGGAGGGCCCGGCGACCTACCAACTACAGGTCTGGATCGCACGGATCAATCGCCAGTTTCGTGCCAATTGGATTGTCTCGATGGAAGTGAATTACGTCCTCATGAGGACAACAGACCAACAGGTGGTGTGGCAGAAAGCGGTGCTCAGTAACTACAAGTCGATGGTTGGACCAGGGTTTGGAGCTGCCAGGGAAAATATCGAGCAGGCCATTCAGGAGATCTCGCAGTTGCGATTGGAGTAGTACGTGACTACGTCGAGAAACCAGTTCCAGGAACCGCCTCCTCTTACTCGATCTTTCTGGTTTTTTTCTGACACGGGTTATACCGAGGGTTTACGCGAAGATTTAGGAATCACCTGTATGCACAAACCTGAGCAGGAGCATAATAATACTGCCCTTCGCTCACCAGGTCCTTCCCAGTCACTCCGGACTCAAAAGGAGATGACCATGGGAAACCATCTGAATCCATCAGGCCATCATGGCTCGCAGAGTCATCAGCAACAGTCCGTCGGGTGGTGCCTCTGGGCTCTGTGGACCGCTGCTACAGTTACGGGCTCCGTCCTTGCCGTTCCTCTGGGGTGGGAGTTGGGGTCGTCCTTCCGCATTTCCTTAGAACTCGGCATTTACACCACGGTGGGCATTTTCGTCGGGATGGCCCAGTGGCTTGTCTTGCGACTGTATCTTCCTCGCTCAGGCTGGTGGCCTGTGGCAACCGCCGCGGCACTTTTGGCCTGGACCATGCTAGTCGTTCCACTACAATGGTTGGTCCTGCGCCGCCACGTTCGAAAAGCCGGTTTGTGGGTACTCACCAGCACTGTGGTGTGGCTCTATGCCTTGACCGTAGGCACTTCTGTCGTGATGTCTCCGCCTCAACAACTTGGATGGGCCTGGTCAGGGATGTCTCATCGCGCTTTGGCCGGCTTCATTGGCGGCACGCTGGTTGGCGCACTCACGGGCCTGCATCTCGTAAAGTTATTGAGACACCCCAACTCCGTAAGCTAGCGCGCCTTGGTAGAGAGAACCGTTCCAAGGTCCAGTTCCTGTTCCGAGGTGACTCCCTCAACCGTATTACTGAGTCCATGTGACTGGAGAAACGCAAGTGAGCCGAGCAGAGGTCTGGCGGCATACAGTCCTCGTCCTCGCCGCGGCCATCGCAGGAATTGTAATCCTCGGAGGATCACCGTCACCGCAGGATCCCGCCTATCACCGCATGGCCGACGAGCGCCATTTCTTTGGTATCCCGAACTGCCTCAACGTCCTTTCCAATCTTCCCTTCGCGTTTGTCGGCTTGCTCGGGCTCGTCACCGTCTTCCGTCGCAAGGATGGGAGGGCGCCGCTATTTCGCGATCCATGGGAGCGCTGGCCCTATGCTGTTCTCTTCGCCGGGATCGGACTCACGACCGTTGGTTCAGCCTATTACCATCTTGCCCCAGACAACGCACGCTTGGTCTGGGATCGCCTGCCGATGACGTTCGGCTTCATGGGCCTGCTCACAGCCGTCCTCACCGAGCGCGTGGGCCTTCGGGCGGGCCGGCTCCTCTTGGGCCCTCTGCTTCTGCTCGGCGTCGGGAGCGTGGCCTATTGGTACTGGAGCGAGGTCCAAGGCCAGGGGGATCTCCGGCTCTATGTTCTCGTCCAGAACGGATCACTGCTGCTCGTTCTGCTCCTACTGCTCCTGTATCCCGCGCACTATCCCGGCACCGGCTATATCGTCGTTGGACTCGGCGCCTACGCCGTGGCCAAGTGGGTCGAGGCAGCGGACCACCGTA
>JABMDH010000146.1 GCA_015904075.1 Nitrospira sp. | reverse complement strand
AGGTACCGCGGTTCGTGAGGATCCTGGTGCATGTAGTCGATGGAATAGGCGTAGATGACTGTGCCGATGCCCGAGATCAGCACCATCATGACGGCGCTGAGCCGGTCGATGTAGAAGCCGATCGGAAAGGTAAGTGAGGCCGCGGACGCTGCGTCGTAGAATCGAATGCTGATCGGTCCCTGCGTGGCAACGAGATAGAGCGTGGCGATGGCGCCACAGAATGCCGCGCCGATCGGGAGGGCGGCAAGCTGCGTGCGTGCCCGCCGAGAGCGGTCGTCACCGACGGCGACGATGAGCGCCGTCAAGAGCGGGAGCAGCGGAAGCAGGCAGGCGTACACGGGCTCCTCACGGTTTCAGAAAACAAAAAAGCCAACGGGGTGACGCGGCGAAATGTCCACGTCCCATCGTTGGCTTGTACTGCAATCGGCCCGAAACGTGCCGGTCACCCTACCGCCGCTGTCTTTTCATCCTGATAGTTCCGTCTATCCCGTGCGAGCGTGGCGGATAGCATAGGCCATCAGATGATGCCAGAATCTCTTTATCAAGGATCTGTCTCAGAGGAGTCAAGCTGTCAGGTACATTGCCCTGAGTGTCCTAGGCCTTCGGGCCCAGTCAGCATGTCTTTTGGCCCAACGAGGTGCAGATTTGCCCTTGTGGCCTCCACCGGGGGACTTCTATACTTGGCCGGTACAAACTGACTGGAAGGGTCGCGTGATGAGCAGAGGACTGACCAAAGGCGAAACCGAATCGGCGATTCGCAACGCCATTATTAAGTTCGAACAGGAATTTATGGGACGGGGCCCGGAGGATGTGCGGGCGTTCGTCGTGCGGGATCTCGTCGTCGTTCGCCTCAAGGGCGTTCTTACACCGGCCGAGCGGCAATTGGCCAAGACCGCCGAAGGTGTGGAGATGGTCAAACGAATCCGACAGACCCTCATTGCCCAGGGCCGCGATCAGCTCTTTGAACAGGTGGGCAAAATAGTGGGGGCCAGGGTGCTGGCCATCTTTACCGATATCAATGCCCAGATCGGGGAGAAAGTCTTCGTGTTTACGGTGGATCGAGATCTGGAAAATCTCGGCCGGTAAACTTCGTCGAGGGCGAACGGACATCCCTTTCCGGGCGACCATACCGCCAAACAAGCGTTCGTGCCGCTCGCTCGACCAAGCGTCGCTTCGCTGAACGCCTTCTGCCCCTCTCAATAGGCCGCCGGCTCCGACAGCGGCCGATTGGTCACTAAATCCAAGACGTGAAGCGAATCGAACTTCGCTTTCGTGTCGCCTTGCACCACCAACCCGAACCGGTCGATGGCCGTCATGACGTCCTCGGGGGTCGCGGCGACTTGGAATCCGTCGACATAGACCGCCAGCCGGGGCCGATTGACGTGCAAAAAATTCACGCGCTGCGCTCTCAAGGAGTGCCAGGGTTTGCTCCACAAACGGACCCGTTCGCTCGAGAGCAGGGTCACCAGCTCGTCCTTCAGACGGTAAAATTTCACAATCGCCTCGACCGGGTTCAGCACGATGAAGTACACAGCTGAAGGCCCCTGAGCGCCCAAGACAAGTCCCGCGCCCTGGTCGGCGGTCTCGCCAGAAAACATCACCTGAGCCGCCACGTCGGGATACGAGAAGTTCTGAAGCTGGGTGGTGAGGAAGTGAAAACATGGATTGGAGCCACAGGTTCCGGCAGGGACGAGCACATTTGGCAGGCTCGGAGCCGAGTCATCCCCGGCTACCTGCCACTCGCCGACAGGATTGGAGCCGGTCGCCTGGGGCGTGAATTCTTCAGGGCGTTTCCCCGGTGCATCTTTGTCGAAATTCCAGACACGGAACAGGTCCTGCTTCGGCGGTTGTGCGTGAACGCGCACGTCGACCACTTCGTCGGAGCGACTCGGGGCCGGAAGCGAGACCGCCGCTCCTTCTGCGAGCAGAGACTTCACCAGGTCGTTCCCGACGAGAAAGTCCCACAGACCTTCCGTCTTCCCGGCCTGATCGTGCCATGATTTCACGATCTGCAGCTGTTGCTCTACGGCTGCGCCATTCAGCGGCACATGCAAGGCTTCGGCGACAAGGTGCGCATAGGCAGCCGGCAGCTTGTCCGCCGCCCCCTGGGCGCGCTCCTCGGCTTCCTGTGCCTGTTGCCGCGCCTGGCTCAGCCAGGGATGGCCGTAGCGACGATTCCAGGACACCCACTGAATTTTATCCCAGGCAATCTCGTTCAAGACGCGCCCGTACTCGGGTGTCGCCGGACCGAGTTCCTTGAGCAACTGCTCATGGGTGTGGAGCGCCGATTCGGAATCGTTATTCCAGCGATAGAGTGCGCCGAGCCGGCGGCGCTGTTCCGTGCCGGCAGTTCCTTTTTGAAGAAGGATCTCGTAGGCGCCGATTGCGCCGTACAATGCCGCAGCTGCGGGCTCATATTCGTTCGATACGGCGGTGAGTTCCTGCCGCCAGGTCTGCGCTTGGAGAGTCCAGAAGAGTTCGAGCGAGCGGGCGCGCATATCGGCACGATCGGCTCGAAACCCGCTCTTGACGATTCCCTGCGCGAGGAAATCGTCATAATTCATGTCCCCGATCACGGCATTCACTTCGGCATTCTGCGGCGCCAGCGCGGACAATCTTGAAACCAGATGCGCCCGTGCAAGTCCGCGAGGCAGCGTTCTGACCGTATCGAGGGTTCGACGGAGCTGATCGCCCAGGTCCTCCGATGTCCACCATTGTGCGCTTCCGAGCACCAGCCCCCCGACGAGCGGCGGACGCTCACGATCTGATCCGGGGCGCACCCAGGGCCGACCGGGATCGGGATTCGTGCCGTAGTGAGCGAACGGTATGCCCGGGGCATCGGAGAGCGCTTCGTTCAGCACCGCCATATCCACGGGAAAGCCCAGCTTTCGCAAGCCCGACACAACGATGAATCGCGCGGTCACCTCGCGGATCGGCCCGAATTTTCTGGTAGTGCCCTTGGCCCACCAGGGCTCTTCAGGCCTGAGCGCGAGAGGAGCGGTGAAGGGGTCTTGGTATGAGACTGCGACGTCGACTCCGATACCCGAAACCGTGAGGAGCGCCTCGCGGCTGAGGCGCGCCAGGGACACCGGCTGCACTACCGTGGAGGCGACGACGCGAATCCGGGGGATCGGCCCTGCCTGTGCGCGGATCACCGAGGGAGAGACGAACATGGCGGGTGGGTACTCTCGCCATGTCGCAGCAGCTTGATGCCGTTCGTGAAGCAGGCCGAAGTTTCCTTCGAGGCTGCTTGCCCCGAAGACGCCGGACTCCGCTTCTTGCCGGGCCATGTCGCGATGGGACTTCATCGTATCATCCCAACAGGCTTGCTGAAGGCCCGTATCCTGACGTCCCTTGGCTCGAGACAGTCCTTTTGCCCGCACCAGACATCCCAGGTCGAGTTTCGCCCACTCTGCGACCTGCCCGTTCGCCAGGGCTTCGACATAGGTGAGTGCGACCCCTTCGGCATTCATTCCTTTCGCGTGTAAGTCGGTTGCAGCGAAGCCGACCAGCAGACTGAAGAAGAGCACAGGAAGAATTCTGACAAGGAAAGCGGATCGCGCGTCCATAGTGTTTCCCCTCTCGATCACCGGCGAATTCGACGGTTCGGTTACCAGTACGGCGCAGCCAGTGTCATGCTGCCTATTCCCTCAACCCACAGTTCATGGCATGGCCTTTAAACGCACGAAAGCCAACCGCAGGGCTCGACTCTTCGTCGAGAGCAAGTGGTTGGCTTGTACTGCGCCCGGCCTCTCTTGTGAATTGCCGGCCGCCCTACGGCCTATGTATGGATATCGGCGTCCCGCCCGGCTGCGAGCCTTCCCGGCATAGGCGGCATCGCGGCACACTGAAATCAGGCCACATCAATAATATGCTCCGCAGCCCGGCGTCAAGCGCCGCCCTCGAAATTAATTCCTTAGCCACATGCCATGGCCCGATAGCCCTGGACGAAGCATTTGCCAGGACACACGGCGTATGTTTGCGCTTGTTCGAGCCAGCACTCGCTCCTATAATCCCGCACCAGGCTTGGACACAAGCCCGGGAGGTATCGGTTCCAATCAGGTGAGGACACCACGTGGAAAATGCCATCCGCAACGCCGTCATCAAGTTCGAGCAGGAGTTCATGGGACGCGGACCGGATGAAGTGCGCGCATTCGTCGTGCGGGATCTGGTTGTGGTTCGGCTCAAGGGGGTGCTGACGCCGGCCGAACGTC
>JABMDH010000145.1 GCA_015904075.1 Nitrospira sp. | reverse complement strand
TGAGAGCCGCTCCAGGTGCGCTGCTTTGGCAGAATCAAAGGACGAGAGATTCTGTGCGCCTTCCATCGCCACGATATTCTTGATGCGGTAGATCCGGCTGACCACGCCGCCGGTTCCGGCCAGGAGTCCGCAACATTCGTGCGGCGCCAGTTCCCGCGCATGGGCGATCATGTCGTCGAGAATATGCCGGGGAATGATGAGGTCGGCCACGGTAGCTAGTGTCCGTCTCCGTCTTGCGTATCACGCTCGCCTCGCTGAGTCGAAGCGGGCTTCACGGGGTTATCAGATGGTGCAGCTGACGGCATAGTCCATGCTGAGATCGGTGATCTTCGGATTCGGCCCGCAGAGCGGACAGGCCGGATCTTTGGGGCGTCCCACTTTGCGGAACTTCATGTCGAGCGCATCGTAGATCAGCAGCTTGTCGGCGATGGTTTCCCCGATGCCGAGCACTTCCTTGATGGCTTCAGCGGCTTGCAAGACTCCCATGGTGCCGGCCAATGCGCCCAACACTCCGGCCTCCTGGCAATTCGGGACTAAGCCGGCGGGCGGCGGTTCGAGATAGAGGCAGCGGTAGCAGGGGTACCCTTGATGCGGCTTGATCGTCGTCAACTGTCCCTCGAATCGGAACATGCTGGCGGAGATCAGCGTCTTCCTGGCAAAGAAACAGGCGTCATTGACCAGAAACCGGGTCGTGAAGTTATCCGAGCCGTCGAGTACGATATCGTATTGGGAGATGAGCGGGAGAATATTCTGAGCATCAACCAACTGGTGATAGGCGTTGATGGTGATCTCGGTATTGATGGCCGAGAGCGTTTTCTTTCCCGATTCGACCTTCGGCTGGCCCAGCGTGGCGGTCGAGTGCATGATCTGCCGTTGCAGGTTCGACAAGTCGACGACGTCGCCGTCGACCAATCCGATGGTGCCGATGCCCGCGGCGGCCAGATAGAGTCCAGCCGGAGAGCCGAGACCTCCCGCGCCGATCAGCAGGATTTTCGCCCGCTTGAGCTTGAGTTGGCCTTTCCCGCCGACATCCTGGAGAATGATATGCCGGCTGTAGCGCTGAATTTCTGATTCGGTGAGTTCCATCGTTTTGATGCCGTCACTCGTCACACGTCATTCGTCATTGGTAGGAGATACGTGGTCACTTGATCTCCCACGGTTGACGCGTGACGCAGGTCGGTTGACGTTCCTGTTATTCCACCACGTTCAATTCAATGGGATCGACGACGCAGCCCTTCTTGCGAAGGCCTTCGATCGCGCGTTCGATTTCCGCTGTTTCGCCGGACAGTTCGACATCGACCCAGCCCGTGGTCTCGCGCACGTCAGCACGGCGCACGTTGGTGACGATATTCCTTCACTTTGTCTTCCGGAAACCGGACGTGAAATCGCAAGTGTGAGACATGTGCCATGGTTAGCCTCCTGCAATGGCCGGCACGATTGAGACTTCGTCTCCGGTTTTCAATACGGTGTCTTTGCCCTTCAAGAACCGGATGTCTTCTTCGTTGACATAGATGTTGACGAACCGGCGTAATTCGCCGCTCTCGTCGCAGAGGCGAGACTTGATACCGGGATACGACGCCTCCAGCGTGTCGACCATCTCCGCAACAGAGCCGGCGGCCACATCGACTTCACCCTGGTTCTTCGTCAGCGGTCTCAGCGGAGTCGGAATACGGACTTTAATCATGCGTCACCACCACCGTTTTTCCAGAGTTTAAAGGTTTTCTCAAACGCCACGAGGCTCGGTTGAATGCGGGTCGGTCGTCCGACGGCATCGATCACCGCTTCCTGGGTCTTCAATCCGTTCCCCGTAATATAGGCGACCGTCATCTCGTTTTTCTTGATGAGGCCTTGTTTGACCAGCTTCTTGAGCACGCCGATGGTCACGCCTCCAGCCGTTTCGGCAAAGATGCCTTCGGTCTGTGCCAGCAATTGGATACCGTCCACCACTTCTTCGTCGGTGACCATGTCCATGGCGCCTTTGCTCTCGGCCGTCGCCTTCAGGGCATAGTAGCCGTCGGCCGGGTTGCCGATCGCCAGTGACTTCGCGATGGTTTTCGGCTTCACCGGTTTGAAGAAGTCTCGGCCGGCCATGAAGGCGGTGGAAATCGGCGAGCACCCTTCGGCCTGGGCGCCGTTGATTTTCGTCTGGACCTCATTGATCAGTCCCACGTACTTCATCTCGTGCAAACCCTTCCAGATCTTGGTCAGCAACGAGCCCGATGCCATCGGAACGACGACTTGATCCGGGGTTCTCCAACCCAACTGCTCCACGGTTTCGAAGGCCAGGGTTTTGGAGCCTTCCGCATAGTAGGGGCGGATGTTGATATTGACGAACGCCCAGCCATGTTCACCGGCGATTTCGCTGCACAGCCGGTTGACATCGTCATAGTTGCCTTCCACTTCGACGACGTGCGGCTTGTAGATCAGATTGCCGAGCACTTTGGCGGCTTCGAGATCGCCGGGGATGAACACGTAGCAATGCAGATTCGCCGATGCGGCATGGGCCGACACTGAATTAGCCAGGTTCCCGGTCGACGCGCAGGCCACGGTCTCAAAACCCAATTCGCGGGCACGGGTTAAGGCGACGGCGACGACGCGATCTTTGAAGGACAGGGTGGGATGATTCACCGTGTCGTTCTTGATGTAGAGCTCGTCCAGGCCGAGGTAGGCGCCGAGATTCTTGGCGCGGACCAGCGGTGTGAACCCGGCATGGGGGCCAACGAAGTTTGTGCCTTCGACCGGCAACAGGTCGAGGTAGCGCCACATACTGTGTGGGCCGTCCTCGATCTTCTTGCGGGAGATCGTCTTTTTGATCTCGTCGTAGTTGTACTTCACCTCGAGCGGGCCGAAACACATCTCGCAGACGTGAATCGCCTTGGTC
>JABMDH010000144.1 GCA_015904075.1 Nitrospira sp. | reverse complement strand
GGTGAAGCTCTATCAGCCCGATCCGGACAGCGGGGAGGCCTTTGCCGAAACCAGACCGGATGCGCCGCTCTACCGGATCAACCCGCTGGTCATCAAAGACCTGTCACGTGAGCTCTTTACCCTGCAGGATAAACGACTGCTGGGAGTCGACTATACAGAGATCGCGATGCTCTCCGTGAAGACACGAGATAAACAGTACGTATTGATCAATGAGAATGGCCAGTGGGTCCTCGAAGATCAACCGACTGAGAAAGTGAGTCAGGAAGCCGCTGATCTGCTCGTCAGCCGCGTGGCCAATCTCCCTGCCGAAGAACGGGTGACCAAGCAAGCGGCCGCCCTGGCCCCTTACGGGCTCGTGGCCCCGACCGCGGAATTTGTCGCCACCGGGAGAGACGGCAAGATCGCCGGCCGCCTCACGCTCGGCAGCCAGGCCGGCAACCTCATCTATGCCACCGGTGAACGATTGCAGGGCGTGTTCCAGGCCCGTCCTGATCTCCTCAACCAGATTCCGGCCAAAGCGGAACTCCTGGCCAAGCCTGCGGACAAAGCACAAGCCGCTCACTAGCACATAATACGACTCTGCCGACCGGAAGCGAGCCCTGCTGTCCCCCACCCCAAAACCGTCATGGAGTATTGTAGGCCAGGCAGCCAGCCGGTCCGTTCACTCCGCAAATGAGATAGTTGCCTTGGCGGCGTGACTGGGACTATATTCCCAACATGCCGCATTCCAAGTCTCAGCGCCCCTTATCCGCCGCGACGCTTCAGCTCCTCCGTCCATTAGTTAAAATCCTTCTCCGGAATAACGTCCCTCACCAAACCCTGGTGGAATGGGCGAAGCAAGCGTATGTCGAAGTCGCCAATCGCGAATTCGGGATCGAAGGAAAGAAGCAGACCGTCTCACGCATTGCCATTCTGACCGGGCTGACGCGGAAAGAAGTTCAACGCCTGTTGAATCAGCCGGACAAAGCACAACCAGCGACCGGCGAGGAATACCATCGTGCCACCCGCGTCATTACAGGCTGGGTCCGGGATCCTGACTTTGGAGACGGGAAAGGACACCCGCATCCGCTTCGAATGGAAGCCAAAGACGCCTCCTTTACCGAACTGGTAAAACGCTACAGCGGAGACATGCCGGCGCGGGCGATGCTGGACGAGTTACTCAGAGCCGGAGCGGTCAAACAGCTCAAGGACGGCCGCATCTGCTTACTGTCCCGCGGCTACGTGCCGCAGAAGGGTTCCGCTGAAAAGCTCACGATCCTGGGCAACGACGCGGCGGACCTCATCGCCACCATCGACCATAATCTCTACGAAAAGCCCGCCAAGCCGAGAATTCAACGCAAAGTCATGTACGACAACGTGCCAGTGGAAGCCGCCAGGGAGTTTCAAATCCTGGCGGCGGCACAGAGTCAGGAGCTTCTGGAGGCACTGGACCGGTGGCTCTCTCATCGCGATCGCGATGTCAATCCGGCCTCGAAAGGAACCGGGCGAGTCCGGGTCGGGCTCGGCCTGTATCACTTCGAGGAGCGACTCGATAAAGAATCCTAAGGCACGTTGATTGCTCTAACAATTGAAGATCATGCCATCACGGTTATTCTATAGCCTCGTCGGTCTCGCCGGGATCTTCCTGTCGGTGGCCTCCTGCAGTCCTGCTGCACCTACACCTCAAGCCGGTGGCGGGATCGGCGGAACCGGATCCCTGGCCACGGTGTCCTCCGGCCCCGTCACAAAATTCGGGAGCGTGTTTGTCTCAGGAACGGAATACGACAATAGCAACACCCTCTACTGCATCGACCACGAACCCTGCAGCACCGTAAACCGGCTGAAACTCGGCATGGTCGTCCTCGTCAACGGCACACGAACCGTCGAATACGGCTCCAACAACACGCTGCTCCACACTGCCGACACCATCACCTAT
>JABMDH010000143.1 GCA_015904075.1 Nitrospira sp. | reverse complement strand
CCCGCTTCTGTGGGCGACTGATGGGCGGGAGATTCGAATTGAGGGCCAAGAGTGCGGCTAATCGATTCTCCAGCTTTCCGATTCAAAAGACCACAGCATGACCATTGTCACGATCGATGGCGCGGTAGTAGTCGCCATCGAGTGCCGTTCGCGCCGTGCGTGGTAAGGGTCGTGGGGTCAGGTTGATGTTACAACCCCTTCGCAGAATAGTCTGGGACGGGGGCGTTGCTTCCTTGTGCAGCTTGCAGGAGGTTCTGATAGGAAGTGGCGAAGATAGCCGCCCAGTGGTTTTTTGCCAGGTTGTGTCGGATCGTGGCCATCTTGTCGTAGTTTGCGCTCAGGGCCGACACCTTCTTCTCGGCCTCATCGGTCCAGAGTTGTGACTTCCATAACTCAAGCCCGTATCGCTGAAGAAGAATGCCAACAGTCGCTGTGCGTAAACTCTCAGTGCTGGGCTGCCGTTCTTTGCTGGTGACGGCTTCGACAGAACACTGGAGTAAGGAGCCGATGTGTTGTGCTGCAAGCGAAGGACTCGTTGCGGTGATGGCCGCGCCTCCGCAAGCCGTATCAATTGAAACGTTAGGAAAGAGGCTCAATGCGGCGTGCATATCGCCAGCCAACACATGGGGCAAGAGCCGTCGCCAGGTATCAACCGAAATGACGTAAGGCATGTCCGAGACGTCGAGAGCCTGACGGTCGCGTTCATGGAGATCCAGTGCAGTTCTTGCGGCAGGAAGACCAGCCTTGGCAGCGGCACGAACCCAACGCAATCCTTCTTCACTGTCCTCAGGCACACCCTCCCCTTTCATATGCATAGATCCTAGGCTCATCATTCCTGCAGCAATCCCTCGATGGGCCGCTTCGTTAAACCACAGAAACGCCTGGCTAAATTTGCCTTGCTTGTAGTGGTAGACGCCAACATTGTAAATAGATTCCGAATCACCAGCCTGAACCGCCTTGGTCCACCATTTGACGGCCTCCTCCCAATCTTCAGATACTCCGAGACCGTTGCTGTATAACGCACCCAAGTCGCTCATCGCTTTGCTGTGTCCAAGTTCGGCGGCTTTCTTCCACATTTGAGCAGCCTCTTCATATCGACCAGTATTGGCGAGCAACGCCGCGTCGCGGTATATCGCCTCCGGATCCTTCTTTGCACTCGCTGAGCAGCCGGAAACAACCAGAACACCAATGACAACGATTGAGCAAAGCCCGGCTGTGAATCTTCTCACAGGGAACGTGATAGTCATAAACGGATCTCCCTAACGCTCAGTGTGAGAGGTGGCGTCAACCGCCGTTTGTAGTTAAGCCTGCAATGGCTCGCCGGGTTCATTGAACGACGATCCTAACAGGGGAAAGAGTGGGGACATTCTACATTTCCGCTTGTGTCTGTGGGCGGTCGATGGGTCGGAGACTCGCATCGAGGCCCAAGAGTATCGGCCATTCGCTCATCGAGTCTTCTGATACAAAAGACCTCAGCTTTTTCTCGTGTGGGCTTTCACTAACAGCTGGTCCAAAATAAACTGATTTGGGTCTTACAAGCCCTGATTTACTAACTGTTGGCTGGTGACTCTAGACACTTTTGCCCATACATCTCGAAGAGATTCTGGATGCTCCATATACCACTCGAACCTACTCCCATCACTAACGTTGGCATGACCGTTTTTTTGCCAAATCACGGTTCCATCGGGTTTGCGGAGGCTGGCGCTGACATGCAAGCTCGGTCATAAGATGCCATCTAAACCACGGGAAATCAGTCCATAGTTATTCACAATGAGGAGCATCTCTGCATCGGCTGGGTAATTCAGATCCACAACTTGCCAGCCTCGATACTGCATCGCTTGAGAAAATTCTCCGGCTACAATCGACGGGAGATGAATGTTGTTGGCTTTCATGAGCTCAAGAAGTTGTACTGCTGGATCGTC
>JABMDH010000142.1 GCA_015904075.1 Nitrospira sp. | reverse complement strand
TCACCTCCCCTTCAACCTCAAAGATCTATACCGGCTGCCAGTAACAAAGTGCCTTCGCCCTGTCAACAGTTGCACTCCGTCGTCCTAACCCCGTTGACAGAACAAAAGACGAAGTGCTACGAAATAGACTCTTTTTAGCACTCACCCATTTCTCGAATGAGTGAGCCGTTACACGGAGGATCCCATGGCAGCTCCCGACCAACCCACTGCAGCACAACCGGCGACGCCCCCGCGTCGGCAATATGTGAATTTTGTGTTTTACAAGGTGGACCCGGCCTGGCGGCGGCTGCCGGAAGATGAGCGCACCAAAGGCAAGCAGGAATTCCTGCGAGCCGTCGAAGAATATACGGGCAAAGTCCTGGTCGTGCCCTATTCGGCCGTGGGTATCCGGGGCGATTGCGACCTCATGCTCTGGCGCATTAGCTACGAACTGGAACTGTTCCAGGACATGTCTACCAAGATCCTGGCCTCGGGGCTGGGCAAGTATCTCACCACCCCCTATTCCTATCTGGCCATGACCAAGCGGTCCGTCTATGTGGATCACCATACCCATGAGGGCCAAGAGAGCAAGCGGCTCACCGTGGTGCCGGGGAAAGGGAAGTATATTTTCGTGTATCCGTTCCTAAAGACGCGGGAATGGTTCCTCCTGACGAAGGCCGCCCGGCAGGGCATGATGGACGAGCATATCGAAGTGGGGCACCGGTTTCCGTCGGTGAAATTGAACACGACCTATTCGTTCGGATTAGACGATCAGGAGTGGGTGGTGGCGTTCGAGAGCGACAAGCCGGAGGACTTCCTGGACCTGGTGATGGCGCTACGGGAGACCGAAGGCTCGCGCTATACGTTGCGGGACACGCCGATCTTCACCTGTATCCGGAAGAGCCTCAAGGAAACTCTCGATACGCTCGGCGGATGACAGACCCAGGCCAAGGTTGAGGCTGAGGCTGAATGCTGACAAGAGAGGGCCTTCGATCCTCAGATCGAAGGCCCTCTTCTTTTTGAGATTTGACCTTGATCTCACCAGCTTTGACAGGCGCGTAAAGCATATGTTACCTCTAGAGAATCAACTTTGACCGACGGATTTGGTCTCAATGGCCGACACCACTGCCCTCTATGCCCTCCGTTTCCCGGATGGCTCCGTAAGTCTTTATATCGACGAGACCTACGCGAAGGATCGCGGTGTCGATCCCTCTCAACTCGTCCGGGTAGAGATCCCGCGAGAAATGTTCATCAGCGGGACCGTGCAAGATGTGCGGGAATATGTCGCCCTATATCTTGAAACCTATCATCGACAAACCGGCACAGCGTAAGAACATTTGCTCCACCGTATCCGCACCTGGCTTTTTATAAGGACACCATGACGCAATCGGTGATCCCTGCTTCCCTGACCGTCGGCATGATCGAGGATGTGATCGCAGGCCTTCCGATTCAAGGCCGCATCATCCTCAAACTCTTGCTGATCCAACATCTTGACGTCACTGATGAGGAAATCCTTTACATGGTCGCAGATCGGCCCGACCCCCGATGCGTCTCCGGCAAAAAACCCATTACCACCATGACGCAGGAATCCATCACGGCGATGACCAGCCGACGGAACGAATATCGCCGGCGGGCTCGGCTCCGCCGGGAGCG
>JABMDH010000141.1 GCA_015904075.1 Nitrospira sp. | reverse complement strand
GGCTTCCACTGCAAGCCGAATGGTTTCAAGATCACGCAGTTCACCGACGAGAATGATGTCCGGGTCTTCGCGCAAGGCTCCACGCAAGGCGGTCCCGAACGATTGGGTGTGGACGCCGATCTCCCGATGATTAATGACACAACCCTGGCTTTGATGGACGAACTCGATCGGGTCTTCGATCGTCAGAATATGGTCTTTCCGGTTCTTGTTGGCGTGGTCGATGATGGCTGCCAGCGTGGTTGATTTTCCACTGCCGGTCGGTCCGGTCACAAGGACCAGCCCTTTTTTCAGCATGGCCGACTTGGTCAGGATTGGAGGCAGCCCCAATTCCGTGGCGGTCTGAATTTTAGAGGGAATTTTCCGGAACACGGCGGCGCAACCGTATTTTTGGAGGAAAAAATTGGCACGAAATCTGGCAAGTCCAGGAATTTCATATCCAAAATCCACATCGCCGGTTTCTTCAAATTGAGTTTTCTTGGCGGCGGGCGTGATTTCGTAGAGAACCTCTTTGAGTTGTTCGTGAATGAGTGGGCTTTGTCCAGGGACTCGTTCCAGCTCGCCGTTGATCCGCATGACAGGAGGCTGTCCGGACACGAGGTGCAAGTCGGATGCGCCGCGTTCTGCCATCATCCTGAAAAATTCGTCGATCTTGGCCATGTCGGATCTCCCTGATTTCTGCGTACGACCGTGTCTTGCAGAAGTATAAAGACTCGTGAAGAGATCGCAAGGAAAACTCTGGTTTGAACAAAGGCGCTCGGCCGGCTCAGCGAGACTGATTGTCTCTTGTGGAGCAGATGTTGTCTTGCAATACCTCGGCCTCGTTCAGGGTCGAGCCTAAGCGGGGTCGAAGAACGAGATAGGGGCGGCAATGTGGGCTAGGTTTCCCTGGGCTGCTTCGGTATAATCGCCTTTCTTCATCCCTACTATATTTAGGAGATCTCCATGGCAGAGAAGGACGATAAGAAGCGCGCATTGGATTTAGCCCTGTCCCAGATTGAGAAGCAGTACGGGAAAGGGGCCATTATGAAGCTCGGCGCCGAGGAAAAGGTTGATGTGCCGGCCATTTCGACCGGATCGCTCGGCCTTGATATTGCGCTCGGTGTCGGTGGCCTCCCACGCGGGCGGGTCATCGAGATTTTTGGTCCGGAAGCCTCCGGCAAAACGACCATGACACTCCATTGCATCGCCGAAGTGCAGAAAACCGGCGGGGTTGCGGCGTTTATCGACGCAGAACATGCGTTGGACCTGACGTACGCCAAGAAGCTGGGTGTGCAGGCCGATGACTTGCTGGTTTCGCAGCCGGATACCGGTGAGCAGGCCCTGGAAATCGCCGAAACCCTCGTGCGCAGCGGCGCGATCGATCTGATCGTGGTGGACTCAGTGGCGGCGTTGACGCCACGGGCCGAGATCGAAGGGGAAATGGGCGATGCCCATATGGGTTTGCAAGCGCGGCTGATGTCACAGGCGTTGCGAAAGCTCACGGCGGCGATTGCGAAGTCGCTGACCACGGTGATCTTCATCAACCAGATCCGCATGAAGCTCGGCGTGATGTTCGGGAATCCGGAAACAACCACCGGCGGCAATGCGCTGAAGTTCTATTCATCGGTCCGGCTGGACATTCGACGCATTGAATCCATCAAGGAAGGCCAGGATGTGATGGGTAGCCGTGTTCGTGTCAAAGTTGTGAAGAACAAGATGGCGCCGCCTTTCCGGCAGGCCGAGTTCGATATCATGTTCGCCGAGGGCATCTCAAAGACGGGCGAGTTGGTCGATCTTGGAGTCGATAAGCGTGTCATCGAGAAGTCCGGTGCCTGGTACTCCTACAAAACCGAACGCATCGGGCAGGGACGCGAAGCGGCAAGGGATTTTCTGAAGCAGAACGCCGCTGCTGCGCGAGAGGTCGAGGCCAAGCTTCGTGAGTTGGCCGGTGTGCCAGGGCGCAGCGAGAAGAAGGCTGAGGCAAAGGTCGAGGGAAAGGACGAGAAACCGGCGGCTCGATCGGATGAGAAGCGAGCGCATCGGTAAACAGTCTGATTCGACGAAGCCTGACCAGTGGATGTATCTGGCCATTCGCTATCTTGCCCGTTGGGATCGAACCGTGGCCCAGGTCGAGCAGTTTCTTCACCGCAAGGGCGCTGCGCAGGCTCAGATACAGCAGACCATCAGCCGGTTGTCTGATCTTCGCTACCTCAACGACGGAGCCTACGCGGAACGTTGGATTGAGAGCTGTCTTGCCAGGCGGCCGATGGGGCGGGAACGCCTGGAAGCGGAGTTGCTGCTCAAGGGCGTGCCGGAGGCTGTGGCCGGCCGGGCAATCCGGGCGGTGTTGCGTGATCTCGATGAGGACGCACTGGCGCATCGAGCCTTGGCCGGTATACGGCGCACGGGCAGGCAGCTGACACCGGCTCAATTGGTTCGCCTCCTACGTCAGCGGGGTTTCGAGGAGGAGACAATCGATCGTATGATAGGCGATCGTACGAGACATGAGGAATGTGACCGATGACGCATAGCGCGCAGGAACTCAGACAGTCGTTTATCCGGTACT
>JABMDH010000140.1 GCA_015904075.1 Nitrospira sp. | reverse complement strand
AGCTGACGCCATCCGGGCCGCCACTGACGCCTACCGATCGGCCTCCTGCGCGTAACGCCACAGCCAACTCGCCGGAGAGGGGAAACTCCCGCTCGTCAATGACAAACCGATAGGGATCGGTTCCCATCAGCCCGTACTTGTTTCGCAGCATCTCATGCTGCCCATCAGTCAGAATGTGGTACTGCACCTTGGTTTTCAGAATCAAGCCCTTGGCGTCCGACGGAAGTCGATAGGCGAATTGATAGTCGCGGCTCGCCAAGGGCAACAACCGGTTATCGTACAACTCCACAATCGCCGGCTGCCAGAGAATCCAGCGGCCCATCGTAGACGATTGCCGATCCAGAACCTGCCCTTGCCCATCCTCTACCGTAAACTCTACCGTAAAGAACCGGTCAGGATCCCCGGTGGGAATCTTATGCCCGGCGCCGGCGTTGACCAGTGTCAGCGTAAATCCCACCCGATCACCCGGTTTGGGAGCGTCCGTATCGGCCTTCACCTGAATCTCCACAGCCCGCTTGATCATATTGGGATCGTGTCCGCCCCGCCACAGATGTTGCCGGCCACGGCGGATGGGGCCACCCACGGCCACCGGCCGCTCAATCTCCGGCATGTGGCAACTCTGACAGATAAAACCGCGTTCCTTCATCCAATACTGGCCCTCATACTCCGCATAGGTCCCGCACGGCCCCACGTTGTAGAACTGAGCCGGGCCGGACACCACGTTGTGGCACCGGGAACAGAGCTCGGCGGTACGGAACTTCGGGTCGAATTTCGTGGGATGCGGCGCGACGGAATCTTCGAACGGTCCCAAAATCACGCCATCCCGCACATGACACGCCGCGCAGGTGACTGATTCCTTCCGATACTCCGGGTCGAAATTCGGATTCGGCTTCTGCTCGGCCCGTTCGACCCGGCCACGAGGGATCGCACCGATCAAGGTCGGTTGCTGATTCTCCAGCGGAGTATGGCAGTTGAGACACACCCAGATATTCTTGTCCTTCTTCCAATAGGCCTGAAAGAACGGATCTTCATAGGCATGGGCATGAATGCTGGTTTTCCATTCTTCATAGATCTCGCGGTGACATTGCCCACACGATTCCGCCTTCAAGCTCGCAAGTCCGTCCGGGACTTTTTGAAATGGAATCGCATGGGCATAGTCATCGCGCAGCCCGAAAATCACGACCGGTTTGATCTCGGTGTAATACAGATAGACCAATCCGGCCAGACCCAGCAGACTAAGGCCGATCATCGTCCAGCGAGTCATGACTGTAGTAACGCCGTGATATGGGCATCCACTGATGTGGCCAATGCCATGAGGTGATAGCCGCCTTCGAGCGAAGACAGGATGCGGCCCTGCGCATGACGCGCAGCAATGCCGGACACGATGCCGGTCAGCTCCGCATACCCCTGTTCCGTCAAGCCCATGCTGGCCAGCGGATCGTCTTTGTGCGCATCGAACCCGGCTGAAATGATCACGAACTCCGGCTTGAATTCATCTGCCGCCGGCACTAATACCTTGTGGAAGATCGCGCGATACTCGTCGTCCCCTTCACCGGCTTCCATCGGCACATTGATCGTCAATCCTTCACCCGCCCCTTTGCCACGTTCACTCGCTCGGCCCGTGCCCGGATAATGGGGATATTGATGGGTGCTGAAAAACAGCACGGAGGGATCGTCCTCGAAACTGTGCTGAGTGCCGTTCCCGTGATGGACATCCCAATCGACGATCAACACCCTGGTCACACCATACTTGCGCTGGACATAGCGCGCAGCGATCGCCACATTATTAAACAGGCAAAATCCCATCGCGCGCCCGGTTTCAGCATGATGGCCGGGTGGACGCACCGCGCAGAAGACATGCTCGACCTGCCCTGTCATAATGGCATCAACAGCAACCAAGACCCCGCCGGCGGCCAAGTATGCAGCCGTCAACGATCCCGGTGACATCGAAGTATCGGGATCGAGGGACACTCGCCCGCCGGCAGGCGACTGGTCTTTCAGCATAGCGAGATACGCTGCGCTGTGGACCCGGGTAATCCATTCATCTTCGGCCTTACGCGGTTCGACTCTCGTCACCTTCGCAAGCGTCCCGCTCTGTTCGAGTTGTTGCATGATCGCGCGCAGCCGATTGGGCGACTCAGGATGGCCCATCCCCATATCGTGTTCAAGATAGGCCGGATGATAGACGAGACCGGTTTTTCCCATAACGAAGATGTGAAACGTGTGACCTGAAAGCTGAAATATCCCGCCAGCACCGTTCTCAGATTAGCACGCAGGAAAGCACGTAGACAACGAGCGTTCTCCACTGCTATCGTCGGTCTTCACCATACGGAGTACCCGATGCCTAATCCAAGAATTGAACCGCTCAAGAAAGTCCTCGCGATCGACCCGAACGACGATGTCGCCTGGTTCGGACTCGGCAAAGCCTATATGGATGATGGAAATTTTGAGGAGGCTGCGAAGGCTCTGCGGCAATGCGTCACGGTCAAACCCTCCTATTCAGCCGCCTATTTTGCGTTAGCGCAGTCGCTCCGCACCTTGAACCAACTCGACGAATGCCGCACCGTCATCGTCACAGGCATCGAGGTCTCGACGAAGAACGGCGATGCGATGGTAACGAAGAATTTAGAAGCGATGAAGAGTGCACTGCCGTCGTGACCACACGCCGCTCTTCCACCTCCCCCTTCCAGCTGCCACAGTGGGCTATCCGACTGATGCGGAGCCGGCACACCCCGTTTCTCTCAAAAGAAAGCCGCATGCGGTTTGTCATTGAATTGGCCTCAACGAATATCGCGAGAGGAACCGGAGGCCCCTTCGGCGCCGCCGTGTTCGAACGCACCAACTGGGAACTGATCGCAGTGGGCGTCAATCTGGTCGAGTCCACGCGTTGCTCGCAT
>JABMDH010000014.1 GCA_015904075.1 Nitrospira sp. | reverse complement strand
AGCGTTTCAGAATCATGTTAGGATTATGGCACAAACCGGTGGTGAGGGCGAACGGGAAGAGGACATTATGACACTGGGGAGAGAGACTCAGGCTGGTGTTGGGCGAGTGTCTGGAACCGGTGTGATGCGGGTGCTGTGTGTCGAGCGGGCAGCGGTCTCTATGAAAAGGGACAAGGCTGCAGGGTATTCTCGACGGTTGGGGGAAAATGGGTCTTGCAATAATCTCGTGAAATGGATATATAACGCAACCTTAGTGTAGCCGTACGGGTAGGGTTTGTTTTGCTTAAGTATCGAGCAAGTAATTTGTCTGGTAGTACGGACATCCTGATGATTCTCCCGATGGGTATTGGGTTCTACTAGAGTCGCTAGTATATTAATGAGAATTGGCTGTCTCACGATTGCTCACATAAGTATGGCATGCGGATTTATCATCGATTGATTGGAGTTGAGTTGTTTACTGTTTATGGAGGAGGCTGAACGTATGGGTGTTTCAACAAAACAGATATGTTCTGGGCTGTTAGGATTTGCGGCCGGCATGGCCTTGATCGGGGCGACGCCCGCTCTCGCGGCAATGTCGCACGACGCGCATGAGGCGCAGGACGCGAAAGCCGATGTCGTTCAACCGGTTCATGCGCAAGCTGGGCCAGTCTTGATGGATAAGATGTCGAAGGCGATCGAGCAAATCGAACGCCAGGTTCAATCAACGGGGCCGTTTCAGGGAGTCGGTGCGCATGCCATGCAGCAGGGGATCCTGCTCGTAGCCGAGGACCAGGATAAAGTGAAGGTGACGCAGGGTGCTCGCTGCCCCGCGCATGCACCGGTTCGGGCCTACGATATTACGGCGATCAACATTGAAATCACCGTGAATCGGTTCGGCGATTTTTATCCGGGCTACATGTATACGTTGACTGAACAGCTGAAGGGCGTTCGTGAGGAGGAAGAGAAGAATAAGGCAGCACGGGAGAGCGAGGATGTCACCTTCGCCGGCGGTGCCGTATCGAATGGTTTGCAGGGTGACCTGATTCAGCCATTGGTCATTCGCGCGAACCAGGGAGATTGCTTGCGGGTCACGCTCCGCAATCAAATCGACGGTGAGCCGACGAATATGATCATCAATGGGTCGCAGATGTTGGTTGCCAGCACCGGCAAGCCGGCGACGGCGAATAACCCGGATGCGTTGGTGGCGGCGGGGAAAACCGCTGAATTTGAATGGTATATCCAGCCTGATAAGCAGGTGGGCGGCCTCGCATTTCACAGCCATGCCACGCGCGAACAGTATTCATTGGGCCTGCTGGGATCGCTCGTCGTTGAGCCGCGCGGCTCGCGTTTTCTGAGCCCCTTTACCGGCGAGGAGATGAAGAGCGGCTGGGAAGCCATGATCGATGTGGCGAACGGGTCGGATTTCCGGGAATTCGTCATTTTCTATCACGAGGCAGGTGATGAGACCTTTCGTTTGCTGAACCGCAAAGGAGATATGCTGCCGCAGCGCGATGCGCATACGGACACCTATCGTCCCGCGGCCCGGTTGCTCAACTATCGCAGTGAGCCGCACGGAACCAGACTTGAGTTGCAGGAGCATCTGGTCGGATTTGCCGATGAGTCGCAGGGGTATGGATCCTATACATTCGGTGATCCCGCCACCACGATTCCCCGTTCCTATTTGGGTGACCCGGCGACGTTCTGCCGATCACGCTGAAGCCGGCGACGGCGAACTCCGCCGCCCTGGTCGATCCAATCGGTATGATCTATGTGCTGCACGAAGAAGAAGCAGAAGTGCGGCAAAATCCAAAGAAGCATGTTCCATTGGTGATTCGCGGCAACGTCTATGATTGCGTGGACGTGATCTTCAAAAACGAAATTCCCGACGATGCCAGAACCGGGTGGGCAAACAAGATCAATCTTCACCCGCATTTCTTCCAGTTCGACACGAGCTCTTCCGATGGGCCGACCATCGGGTTCTCGTACGACATGTCGTTGCGGGCCTTCACCATGTTGAAAGACCCGCAGCCGGAGAAGGGCATGCCCTTGCCGGGGAATACCGTGTTGACGGCTGATACAAAGGCCGGTTCACGCAGTATTACGGTGGCAGATCCGTCAAAGTTCCATGTCAATATCGAGTTGGGCGTCGGGATGGATGATCCTAAGTTCTTTGAAGTGGCCCGGATCAAGACTATTAACGGGAAGACGATCACCTTCGATGCCCCGCTGAAGTACGGGCATAAGAAGGACGATATCGCCAGCGTTGAGTTCATCCGTGAGCGCTGGTATGTCGATGCTGATTTAGGGACCGTCTACTGGCATGACCATGTGTTCGGTACAGATACATGGGGCCATGGATTGTTCTCTGCATTTATCACAGAGCCTCCGCGTTCGACCTATCATGATCCGGTGACTGGGAAGGAAATCCGAAGCGGTCCCATTGCGGATATCCATACGCTGGAACCGGTATCAGCTCATATTCGCGGCAGCTTCCGCGAAGTGATGATGCACATTCAGGACAGCAATGCGCGGGTAGCGGAATTGATCACCACGGACAATCCCCAAGCAAAGATCGGGGCAACCACTGTGGACGGGCCGCCTTCGCATCAATTCCCTGAAAAGATTAACAAGTCGCCGATGTGGTTCCTCAATGGAGGAGAAGCCACCACGGGAAGCAGCTATAGCATGCGTGTTGAGCCGCTGAGCGTGCGGCTCATGAATAACCCGGATCCCTCGAAGTTGTTCGTGTCCGGAATTCACGGTGATCCCGGTACGCCGTTGTTGCGGGCCTACCTGGGCGATCCTATCGTCGTACGGGCGTTGGTCGGTTCAGCCAACGAAGTGCATACGTGGCATGTGACCGGCCACTGGTTCCCGATGGAGCGGTACGGGACGACAGCCATGCCGAGGAGTACGATCCACCTGGCGATCGGAGAGCGCTATGATCCAGCGATTCCGGCGGCTGGTGGTCCGCAAAAACAGTCAGGCGATTATCTCTACTACAGTGGCCGTGCATCGCACTTCGCCGAAGGTAGTTGGGGAATCTTCAGAGTGTTCGATGAATTGCAGGGCGATTTGAAGTCCTTGCCGAGCCGTGAGCAGATACAGAAGTCTGCTTCTTCTGTGTGCCCGGCTGATGCGCCGGTGAAGTCCTTTAATGTGTCGGCGGTTGACCAGCAGATCCGGTACCATGACGGAGCGCCTGGTGTGATGGAAGTGGATCTTGAACGGAAGATGGTCTTCGGTAACGAGCAGGGCAAGATGTATGTGCTCGAAGGGGATCGTGGGCGTGTCAAGGCTGGTGAACTGAAGCCAAGCCCGCTGACGCTGCACGTGAACGTCGGTGATTGCCTGAAGATCAATTTGAAGAACGAGATGGCGAAAGAACGCGCAGGGTTCCATGTCGACATGATGGCGTTCGATCCAAAAGATTCGTTCGGCGCCAATGTCGGCAATAATGCAGGGGATCAAACAATCGGCCCAGGGCAGAGCAAGACCTACACCTACTATGCCCATCCGGAATACGGAGAACTGGCCGCCCTCATTCAAGATTGGGGGAACGTGGTCGAGAATCCACGGAACGGTTTGTTTGGATCGATTATTGTCGGCCCGAAGGGTTCGCGGTATCGCGACCCTGTGACGGGAGACGATATTACGATGAAGAGCAGCTGGAGAGCCGATGTGATCGTCGATCGGACGATTCCCGGCAATGATAACAGGAAGAACTATAGAGATTTCTCCCTGATGTTCCAGGATGAAGATAATATCGTAGGCGTGAGCTTCATGCCGTACATTCAACAGGTAGCCGGTATCACGGCGGTGAATTACCGCTCAGAGCCGACTGCATGGCGAGTGGAAAAAGGCTGTGAGATACCGGAAATCTTCAGCTGCGTGAAGGCCGGAGAAACGCCTTCGACGCCATTGTTACAGGCGCACGTGGGAGATCCGGTCGCGATTCACGTACTTGGTGCATTTAGTGAACAGGTCCAACTGTTCACCGTCGATGGTCACGAATGGCCGCATGAACCCTACATGCAGGGTGCCGATCAAGTCAGCACCATGGAGTTCGGCGGGTCAGAAGTGATTAACGCCTATCTGACCGGCGGGGCCGGAGGTCCGAACCGGATCGTCGGCGATTACTTGTGGAAGAACCAACGTCCAGCTTATGTCAATGCGGGACAGTGGGGACTCTTCAAGGTACTTCCGGTCGAGGACCGGCGTATCATGCATCTGACGCCACAGGGTCCAGCCACTAAAACGGCGGAGAACCAAATTGGCGAAGCAGTTGCCACACCGACCTCGATGATCGGGCAGTAGTCATTCAGGCGGCGGTGTCCCGTATGATGGGACACTGCCGCTCCTCCGCACACCTCTCGTCTTTGTCTTTGAGGCAACATAGTTGATGAGCCTGTGTCGATCACTGATCAGCAGCGCGCTTTTCGTTATGCTCATGCATACCGAAATAACGGTGGTATGTGCCGCCGGGGAGTCCGTTCAAGGCGTCAGCCGCGTCGAGGTTGTCCTGGCCGATCAATATCGGAATCAGGTTACTGCCTTGAAAGAAGAGTTTGCTCAAGTGGGTATGACCAATGTCCACTTCCAATTTGCCAAACGAGGGCAACCGCCACAGAACATCGGACTCGGCCGGGATGTCCCGGCCGACAAAGCGCGAGAGGTGATTCGTCTGGCGCTCAAGTACAATCTAGGCATCGGCATTCTTCTGCCTGAGCGGTTGTTTCCTCCACGGTTCGTGACGATTGCCTCATCGAATTTTGACGATACGGTCGAGTACCCCATCAATCAGGAAGCGCTTGCTAAACTACAGGCCCCAGATCTGACGACGGAAGAGTTTCATCGAGTCTACCGTGAATTGACGTCTGTCCCGCTCCAACCAAAGGGCCGTTATTAAGTAGACAGTTCCCCCCGGTCTTGCGGCAGCAAGAACAAGTCTCGTGGCTTCATCCCATCCATGATGCGTTGCCTAAAATAAATATACTCCCACGGAATCATCACGTTACAGCGCACCGCGGCTCTCGAATCGTTGACACCACTGTAGCCGGTCTGTAGGGTGATGTGGTGATGGTCCAAGCTACGCCGACTGTCCCATCTCTCGCGCATCCCCGGCCCATCCCGCGCGCCTGATTCCCCAGTCTCCGCCGCTTCTTCGAAGAACGAGTCTCATCCAGTTAAGCGGTACAATATGCGAATAATCAAATCTACAGCCGGCATGTCTCCTATGCCTGCACGGTAGATAGCGGTTATGTGATGGACCGGTTCACATGCGGGCTATTGCATGGGTTGACCATGGGGTGCGTGGGTATAGGCCCCTAATGGAGATAAGGAGATCATTATGATGAGAATCTCAATAATCATGAAAGCGTCAGCTGTAGTTTTAATGATCGGGCTGTTCGCAGTACTGTCTATACAGTCAGTTCAGGCTGTCCAAGCGGTAGATCCCCTCGTGAAAAGAACTTTAGCTCTTGCTCCAGTTGGAGAGGGAAACGCATTGGCCTCAGGAGCAGCGGAGGATACGCTGAAGGCCTGTATGGCTAGAATTCCCGTGGTAGCCAGCGTGGGACAACGCATGCTGGCCGAACAGACATGTAGGG
>JABMDH010000139.1 GCA_015904075.1 Nitrospira sp. | reverse complement strand
GCTATGAAAGAAGGATGCGCAGTACCAATCTCCCTGATCGGCACGCCGTCGAAAAAACCAATGCCTCGACATGTACGAGCTACCTGCCGACCGCAACATTTCTCACATCGCTCAGCGCACCAGTTTCTTAGAGAAAGAGCTGTCGAGCCCGCCTTACTCCTCATCCTGTTTGACAGACAACCGGCTAGAGGGGCCTACTGAATGGAGCTTGACCTCGCGCGGCGCCACCCGTTGAACCACTGGCGCCATCTCCAGCGTCCCGTTCATGCGTACACCTTCCTCAACCGACAGTACGGGAGCATTCAGACTTCCCTCGATCATGGCTGGATCCAGCAGTGTGATCCGCTCCTCAGCATGGATATTCCCCTTAACCGTGCCTTCGCAGACAACGACCCCGGCTGTGACTTTGGCTGTGATCACCGCCTCGGGCCCCACGATCAATCCTCCGTCTGTATAGATTTCACCGTCCAAGGTCCCATCGATTCGCACCGTACCGGAATAGGTAATCACGCCCTTGAACGCGACACCCTTTCCGATGAAGGCAATGACCGTGTCCGCAGGCACAGGTCTCCCTCCCGTGAAGCCTTGTCTCACCAGCGCTGTTCCATCCTCAGCATACGCGGTATTCTCTTGCTTCCACATGCGATGGCCTCCCTATCCCTCAAATAATATAATCCTGCACCCTGTCAACATTGAGTCCTTCCTTTATCGGTCTCTATCGCAATTTAATTGAGCAGCCCACAGATCATGATGGAAGCCCTGGTGGGCATTCAGCCCGGATCGCCACCTGGTCATCCCCTAGAAATCGCCGCGTGAGGGTAGAAGACACCTATATCACTCATGGTATCATCCGTTACTCTTTATCAAGAGCGTCTAGAAGAGGATGTCGCGTGTCTCTTGAACGATCATCTCAACTACCAGGCGGGTTTCAAGTACGACATCACACGCTGGGCATCTATCAAGGCAGTGCCATCGACCTTGCCTTCTGGCACCCCTCGTCCAGCATGCCCGAATACGGCCTCTGCCGGTTTTCTACCAAAGAGAGCGCCCAAGCCCTTATCGACTTCCTTTCCTCTCCTCAGTGTATAGAGCCGCTACGCCGAAACGATCTGACCATCGAAGCCTATGACCTCGCGGAACATGACCGTCTGATAACGGACTATCCGCTTTCTTCTGCCTGGGAAACACCGCTTTAGCGCACTACTTGCCGGAAATACCCCTGTCCTGGGCAAGTGGAGCAGCGCCTGTCAACTCGACCACTTTCGAGAGAACGGAAGAGGTAGATCCTGCATGGGACTGAATAAACGAAAGCAGCCGTTTGTTTTCTTGAGCTTTCCGGAGAAACTTGAACGCAATGCCACGCGCGCTGATGGAGCGGACCATCGCCGCTACTTCGATCGGAGGTTCATCTTCTGCAACAGCTATTTCGAGATAGAAAATGTCATCGACATGCACATTTGTATCGCTTGTGATGATGCATCCGCCCAGAGACAGATCCATCACCGTGCCTTCCCCGCGCATTTTCCCGCCTGAAAATGACAGGCACAGCCGCACCGGAATACGGAGATGCTCCCGGCGATCGATCAAACGATCAGAGCTCTCACTTCCTAGCCGACAGGCGAGGAATCGATGACTACAGAATTGACAATGGAAGGGAACAATCCAAACCCACGATGCGAGATATTCGCGCGGCGACTGCGGCCGTGAACGAAATGCGCCGCCCTTCCGGCAATGTGGACAGATGACCTGACGGCTCATTCAGCACAGCCTCCGTCACTGACTTACGCGCCATTCTTGCTCCAAATAGCACTATAAAGGCCTTTCACTCACAGTCAAGCTGATTGCCATCTCACGCAAACACTCTCAGCCACTGACCAGCACACGTTGGGATAGAACGCTAGCCAGGTCCTTCATCGGCCGGGTCCGGTTCTGTCTGCAAACCAGACTCCACGATGCCGGCACGGATATATTCCCGCTGAAGCGTGGCAATGAAACGGACGCTGATATTCTTGGGACACACCGCTTCGCACTCATATTGATTTCCACAGGAGCCAAAGCCTTCCCGGTCCATGGCCTCCATCATCGCCATAACACGACGGGCGCGCTCCGGCTTACCTTGTGGCAGCGCAGCCAGATGAGAAACTTTGGCTGCCACAAACAGCATGGCCGATGCATTCTTGCACGCAGCGATACAGGCACCGCAACCGATACATGAAGCCGCATCCATTGCGGTCTCAGCCTGCTCTTTGCCGATCAACAGGACATTGCCGTCCACCGCCCCGCCGGTATTGATGGAGATATAGCCCCCTGACTGCATCACCCGATCCAGCGCCCGCCGGTCTACGACAAGATCTTTGATAATGGGGAAGGCGCGGGCACGCCAGGGCTCGATCGTAATTGTGGCACCATCGGAAAACTGCCGCATATAGAGTTGGCACGTCGTGATCCCGCGTTCGGGGCCATGCGGCACCCCGTTGATCACGAGCGAACAACTCCCGCAAATCCCCTCGCGGCAGTCATGCTCGAACGCCACAGGCTCTTCACCAGCCAGAACCAAGCGCTGATTCATCCCATCGAGCATTTCCAGAAATGACATGTCAGGGCTGACATCTTGAGCTTCATAGACCGCAAACCAGCCTTTGTCATCAGGCCCCGGCTGCCGCCAAACTTTCAGAGTGAACGTCATGCCTTCCCTATCAGCCTCTCGCCCAATCCCCTCACACTTTCTGTATCACGCCTTGCCCCTGCCCCCGTACCTCTCACCCCAACTCCTTCCCCTTGACCACTCACCCCTCACCGACTATTGATAGCTTCTGGTCGTCGGCTGCACGAACTCGAAGGCGAGCGGCTCCTTGTGCAGAATGGGTGGACCATCCTCCCGATACTCCCACGCGGCAACATGGGAGAATCGCTCATCGTCACGCTTCGGTTCGCCATCGGCGGTTTGATGCTCCTCTCGGAAATGTGCCCCGCACGACTCCTTCCGATACAGAGCGTCGTGGCAAAGCAATTCGCCGAATTCGAGGAAGTCCGCAACCCGTCCCGCATACTCCAGCTCTTGATTGAACGTTTCTCCTGACCCAGGGACCACCACACTGCGCCAAAATTCTTCGCGCAACGCCGGAATCTCCTGTAGCGCCCGATTCAGCCCTGAGTCAGAGCGCGCCATTCCACAGTAATCCCACAATATCCTGCCCAGTTCCCGATGGAATGAGGCAGCCGTTCGACGTCCGCTCGGCTGAAGCAACTTAGTCAACCTACCCGTAACACGCTCCACCGCTGCACGAGACACGCCGGAATCCGCTACCGGCAACTCCAGCCTCGTCGTAGCCAAATAATGTCCGATCGTATAGGGCAGGATGAAATACCCGTCGGCCAGCCCCTGCATCAACGAGCTGGCACCCAATCGGTTCGCACCGTGGTCCGCAAAATTTGCCTCGCCGATGACAAAGAGGCCGGGAATGGTGCTCATAAGATTGTAATCGACCCAGAGCCCCCCCATCGTATAATGCGGCGCCGGATAGATGCGCATAGGTGCCTGGTAGGCATCTTCCCCGGTGATCCGCCGATACATATCGAACAGGTTGCCGTACCGCTCGCGTACAACATCGGCCCCTTGCTGCTCAATCACATCGCTGAAATCCAAATAGACCCCTTGGCCGCCCGGCCCGACTCCCCGCCCCTCATCGCATAACGATTTGACGGCGCGGGAGGCGACATCTCGAGGCACCAGGTTGCCGAAACCCGGATAGCGGCGTTCCAGGAAATAGTCCCGCTCAGAAGAAGGGATTGCGCCAGGAGGCCGGCTGTCCGATGGTATGGCCGGAACCCAGAGCCGCCCGTCGTTCCGGAGGGATTCGGACATCAGCGTCAACTTGGCCTGCTGTGTTTCTGCCGGCGGGATCGCCGTGGGGTGGATCTGCGTGAAGCAGGGATTGGCAAAGGCGGCGCCTTGTTTCCAGGCGCGGTACGTTGCAGTCACATTGCTGCCAATGGCATTTGTAGATAGATAGTAGACATTGCTGTACCCGCCGGTTGCCAACACGACGGCGTGCGCGGTATGGGCCGTGATCTGACCGGTGACCAAGTCGCGGACCACAATCCCTCGCGCATGCCCCTCGTCAATGATGAGATCGAGCATATCAGTGCGCGGACGCATGGTGACCCGGCCGCGTTCGATTTGCCAGCAGAGCGCAGAATACGCACCCAAGAGCAACTGCTGTCCGGTCTGGCCTCGGCAATAAAATGTCCGGGATACCTGCACACCGCCGAACGAACGGTTGGCCAACTGGCCGCCGTACTCCCTGGCAAAGGGAACACCAAGCGCCACACATTGATCGATAATCTGTGTGCTGACCTGAGCGAGGCGATAGACGTTCGCCTCACGTGAACGGAAATCTCCGCCTTTGATCGTATCGTAGAAAAGTCGCGCGACGCTATCTCCGTCGTCCTGATAATTTTTTGCCGCATTAATCCCGCCTTGTGCCGCAATACTGTGGGCACGACGCGGGCTGTCCTGGAAACAGAAACACTCCACGTCATAACCGAGCTGCCCCAACGTAGAGGCCGCACTGGCGCCGGCCAAACCGCTCCCAACGACGATGATTTTGATCCGCCGCTTATTGGCGGGGCTCACAAGCTTTTCACTGAACCGGCGTCGGTCCCATTTGGCCTCCAGCGGCCCGGAGGGAATCTTGGCATCGAGTATTGTCACGCGCGCACAAGTCCAAGAAAGATGGCAAAGATAATCGCCAGATTGCCGAACACAACTATTACTGCAACCGCCGGCCCCGCCGCTTTGAACAGGCGATTGAAGGCCGCATGCTCAATCCCCAGTGTCTGCAAGCTGCCGGATACTGCATGGCTCAGATGCACACCGAGTGCAAGTTGCCCGACGAGATAGATCACGACATAAAGAGGGTTCTGAAAGGCATGGACAACTTTGCCATAGACATCGACATGGCCTCCTGCATCCAATCGATGATTACTCGATGGATCAGTGAGCCCCGCTGTCAGATGCAGCAGGTGAAACACGACAAAAACCAACAACACACTGCCGGTGAGCGCCATCGTGCGAGAAGCCACGGACGCGTGCCGATATTCACGGGTGGCATACCCCACCGGGCGGGCGCGTCGATTGCGCAGAGCCAACTGAATCGCCAAGGCAATGTGGAAGATCGCGACGCCAAGTAACCCAATCCGCACAGCCCATAGGAACATCGGCATCTCGCGCAACATCGCCGCATAACTATTGAGCGCGTCGGGTCCTTCAAAGACTTGCAGATTGCCGAGCATGTGGAACACAACAAACCCGACAAGCCACAGGCCTGTCAGCGATACGACTACTCTGCCGCCCAATGATGACCGAACCCAGCCGACGCGCTGCATCGTCCCCCGATCCTCGCGCCACGAACTGCCACCGCCTCACACTACGGCGCCCGCCATATTCTAACTCCTTATGTACTCTGCTTGCACTGAGACCTCAAGAGGAGCCGCTCTTCTGTGCTCCTCCCGGAACTCGCAATCATACCTGGTTCAACGATTGCCATTGGGAGAATCCGGCCGATGAGTAAGAAGAACCACTCTGGCTATCGCAGGCGGAGTGCCAATCGGTGGAAGGGGGGGGGCATGTCTCGTTTGCGCAGGGAACACACTCGCCTACAGGGAATCCTCCGGGTCCGATGGACGTGGAGTGATCCGCCGGACTTTCGGCTCAGCTAAATCACGTGCGTCGGGCCCGGTGATGATCGGGTCGAGTACCATGACACAATTCCGCCCGGATTCTTTGGCAGCGTACAGCGCTTTGTCGGCTTGATCAATCAATTCTAGCGGGGTATCCGCCCCCAGCTTCGTGGACGATATTCCACAACTCACCGTCATCGCCAGCTTGCACGACGTGCGTACCCGATTCCCTGCTTCTATTTCAATACGAACTCGAAGGCGCTCTGCCATCTCTGCGGCTTCCGCTATCGTCGTGCGCGGAAGCACCAAACAGAATTCCTCTCCCCCATAACGACCGACGACATCTGTCAGCCGCACGGCGCTGCACAGACAAGCAGCGACCGCTTGGATGGCGTGATCCCCGACCGTAGGCCCAAATTGGTCGTTCACATTTTTGAAATGGTCGATATCGACCATCACACAACAAAGTTCGACACCCTGTTCACGACTTTCTGCAAACGCCGTTTCAAGACTCATGTACACAGCACGGCGCTTGAGGCACCCCGTCAGGGAATCGCGAGACGCTACCCGTTCCAGCTCCGTATTTTTGAGGGAAATCTCCGCTTGAGCCGCATCGAGGTCCGCTGCGGTTCGCACCAAGCACTGATTCAGATGCGTCAGCCGATCGTTCATGCGCTGCAGTTCCGCCGTGCGTTCGTCAATGAGCTGATTTAATTCGCTCAGCTGTTTGCCCACCTGATGAGCCAGACTCCATTTTCGGCAGAGTGCGCTCGCGAGCTGCAACACTTCAACGCTGCTGAACGGTTTTTGGAGGATAAGCAGCTTGTCGTTTCGACCGATTCGACGCCGGATCTCATCCCAGGGCTGGTCAGAATAGGCCGTGCAGATAACCACCTGTAGCTCTGGGTCCTCTTTCCAAAGACGTTCAACCGTCTCCAGCCCATCCCACCCGGTCGGCATCCTCATGTCGATAAATCCCACGGAATACGGCCGGCCTTCCTTTAGTGCGGACTGCACCATGGTCAGGGCGCGCTGCCCCTGATCGGCACAATCCAGCACAAACTGTTCGGACTCCTGCAAGGGTTGCGGGCTACCGAACAAAGCAGCCCGTGCTTGATCAAGGTTCGCTTCGTGGATATCTGAGCGAAACACTTTATTGAAGTCATCATGGATGGCATGGTTGTCATCGACGACGAGAATCCGCCGGTTGTTCATCATCTCTTGATTGGTCATGCGACAGCCTCTGCTAGAGTTGGCGGGAGATCGAGCACAAAGATCGCGCCGTACCCTTCTCCCTCACTATGCGCTTGAATAGATCCGCCAAGACTCTTGGCAGAGATGGCAGCACTGTGAAGCCCGAGGCCTCGTCCAGCCTTTCGAGTTGTAAAGCCCTGAGCGAACAGACGAGGGATATTCTCAGCCGCAATACCGCATCCGGTATCGGCCACCTCAAATCTCACCGATCGATTACCGTCCTGCATCATACCGACTCGTAAGCTGAGCTGGTGCGCCCGGCCCGGATATTCCACCATGGCATTTCTCGCATTCGTAATCACATTCACCAATATCTGTAAGACCTGATGCCGATCCGTCATAATTCTTGGGACAGGGTGGTATTCCCGTATAATCTCGATTCGATACCGCGCTAGTTCCGGCATCGCGATCAACACGGCTTGCTCCATCAATTCCTCAGCGAACACCGGCTCCAGAACATTCCCGGCGCGCGCGACATCGTGTGGCACCGTGATGACTTGCTTGAGGTGGTCAACCTGTTTCATGAGAGCATCGAGCTCATTCTGGATAGTTTGGTGATTTCCACTCAGGGATTCAGCGACTAAACTCAAGTAGGCAGGAATCTGTCTCCCTTTTTGATCAGCGGTCAAAAACTGATACAGGTTGTTTTGATGCTCATGAAACATGGACGCAATACGGCAGACATCTTCGACTCCTGGTTTCTTCACGGCCTTCAACAAGGTATCCGTCGAAACGTTGATGCTGTTGAGCACATTCCCGGCGTTATGCAGTACGCTCGATGCCACATCCGCCATGCCGGCCTGTCGGGATGCCTGCATGAGCTCCTGATACAGCCTTTCTTTTTCCGTCTCAGCCTTTTTTCGTTGATTGATCTCGACAAAGAGATTCGCATTCATGGTCTCTAGTTCTTGGTTCTTCTTCAGAATCTGGCCGCGTGAGGACTCCAACTCGTTGTTCGCGTCTTTGAGTTGTGAATTTGCACGATCCAATTCGGTGACGTCATGGAAAGAAACCAGGGCTCCTCTCACTGTCGACCCATCGTCCATAATTGGAACGACATTCACGATAAATTTTCGCTGGTCACTCTCCGGGGAATCGAGAAGCAAGAACACGTTATCTTGCGGCTGTTTCTCCATGATCGCTCTCGTCCAGGGATGCTCCAAAATCTGACAGGCGGATGATGCGGCAGTCTTCCAGGTGAGCGCGCTGAGATCTGACCCAATCAATGACGTCACCGGCTTACCGGCGGCTTGACAGAACGCATCATTCGCCAAAACGATGAGCTCCTGCATATCAATCATGACCACGCCTTGTGTGAGCGCATCAAGCGCAGCCTTTACGCGAGTCGGAACCACTCTGGACGGATCGAGTTGACGTAGCGTGCGTTTCATGAAAAAGAGGTACCCTAGAAATCCTACCCCACTGACAAACCCAAGAAATCGCACCCACGGGTCCGTGAGGAACCAGTGACGCCAAGACTTGTCGGCTTGTCGAAAAGCAATCTGGAGCACTCCCCATGGCTGTTCACCGGCAACGATTGGAACCTGGAAAAAGTTTAAGTTGGATTCTTCCCCTGGTGGCTGTACCCATATCTGAGCGTGTTCCCCGATCTGTGCCAGGACCAACCCGTCTTTCTTAAGGAGCGCGAGCGACAGGATCTCCTGGTTTCGCTTGGCCAGTTCCCCCATCGCAAACTTCACCGTCTCGATTTGATCGCGTTCCGCCAACGCTGAATACTGGACCGCTAACGATTCTGAAAGGTTTCGACGGAGCTCAAGGATCTGGCGCTCTTGGTTCGGCACCAGATCCACAAGCGAATCCCCTGCCAACATGACGCTGACCGTCAGGCTGACTAAACCTAAACTGATCCAGACTAAGGGCGTCACTCGCATGAGACTTTCAGTCCCCTACACAGTTTGCATTTTCCCCTTCAATAGACCTTTCCAGAGGTTTCACCTCCTGGACCTGAATTGCGATAGGGAAATAGCCCGTGCCTGCATTCTCATGATGCAGCAATACACTCACAAGTCTTTGATTCTCAAAAGAGAACTTAGCAAAGACCCATCATTTCCTGTAACGAATTCTTCTTTTTAGCCACGCACTGAACTGTACCCGGCAGGAAAGGCAGTCGCTGCTTAGCCAATCTGGCTGCATCAATCGTTTTGCGACTTCGGTTTCTCGCTTCTATCTTTCTCTTGTGGTTTGGTTGGCTTCACGGAAGGTTTCAGAATCCGACCAATGCCACGGAATTGCCTATCTTCCTGTTCATGCTTCGCTTGTACCTCGCGATCACGCTTCCGTCGATCTCGATTATTCGCCTTTAGGATGGGCAACGGATCAAAACGGCGCCAGGCCGGCATCGAAACAAGAAAACTTGCCACCAAAGATCCTCCGCGCAGGATCCACGCCAGAACCCCTGCAGAGAAAACCACCCCGGTGAGTAACGTGAGCCGCCCAATAAGGTGAGTCTGACGTTCACGCTCGTCCATTGCTCGATCAAGATCGTCGGCCATCTTGGTTAAATGCTCAGCTAACTTATGGCCTACGGCCAGCACTTTTTTAATCGGAGGCTCAATCCAACAAAGAAGCATCGGCTCCTGGAGCGCGATATCCGGCTTCTCCTCCCTCACAAACTTTTGGCTCGCCAGCGCTACTCGTTTCACCAGTTCGTCGGGTATACCCTCCATCTGAATATCTACCGGTGGAGGCTGCAACACCGGCGGTCTGGTTTCCGTAGAACCCAATGTTGGTCCAGGGCCTGAGACAGAACCGGGACCGGGACCGGGATCAATGGGTGGGGGGGAGGGCGGCGGGGGCGGCGCAAACGGCAACACCTCAATGGTAAATGTTGACACCCCGATGGACCCTCCAGCGCCATCACTAACTAAAAACGTGAGACTCTCACTTGTACTCACTGCACCGTTATGGACGAACATCAGTCGGCCGGCATTGATATCCGCTTGAGTAAACCTCGTGATTGCCACCCCTGGAGCCGTTGTTAATTCAAGATGACCATTCCGAGGCAGACTTGTGAGCGTATAAACCAGTTGATCCGGCGTGTTGTCAAAGTCCGTTACCTGCAATTCATCTGACGTAATGATGTCGGTGAGTCCTTGGACAACGATAGAGCCGCTATTCGTAGTAAGACTCGGAGCGCTGTTCGCAAGCGCCATCACATTGATCGTCACTGCGTCGGTGTCCGCCACCGCGTTACTGTCCGTGCTCGTCACCGTCAGCGTGTCCGCCCCGGTAAAGTTCAGGTTCCCCTGGTAGCTGATCGTCGCCAAGGCCGCGTTGATCTGCGCCTGCGTCCCGGCGAGCGTCAGCGTCCCCGTCCCGTTCGCCCCCGCGCTGATCGTCGCCCCGCCCGCTAGGCTCACCGTCACGGTCCCGTTGCCCACGCTCAACTGTGTCGTGCTTAAGTTGCCGTCCACATCAGTGACGCTCACGCCCCCGATCACCAGTGCCGTGTCCTCGGCCACCGCCTGCGGGCCCGGCACTACGTTCACCGGCGCCTCATTGACGTTCGTCACGCTCACCGTCACGGTCTGCGTGTCCGTCAGCCCCAGCGCATCCGTCGCCGTCACGATGAAGGTAAACGGCCCGGGGTTCGTCTCATAATCCGGCGCCGTCACGAAGCTCACCACCCCCGCCGCACTGATCGTGAACAGCCCCGCGTTCGCCCCGCTCAACCCGTACGTCACCGTGTCGCCCGCATCCACGTCCGTCGCCGCAAACGTCCCCACCGCCGTGCTGTTCTCCGCCACCGTCACGCTCACGTCCCCGCCCAGCACCGGCGCTTCGTTCACGTTGTTTACATTGATCGTATGCGTCTGCGTCGAGAAGGAACCATCCACGCTATCGGCCCGAACCGTGATGTTGTGAGATGACGCGCTCTCATAGTTGAGTAACCCTCCATTCAGCACTGTTACCACACCGGTCGTGCCGTCGATCTGGAACCGCCCACCGGCATTGTCCGTCAAGCTGTACGTGATGGTGTTGTTGGTCGCGTCTGCGTCGCTGGCGGAAGCAGTAATACCCACCAGCGTGCCGGTTGCAGCGTTTTCATTCACCGCATTGGTCCCGCCATTCGTGTCCGTAATGGCGCCCACATCGAACTCGTCTACATCGTTCAGATTGATGGTGATAGTAGCGGTATCCGTCAATGTTCCATCGCTTGCTTGCACCGTCAGCGTGAAACTCGAAATGCTCTCACGATTCAGCACCGCACTGCTGTTCACCGTGATTTGGCCGGTGGCCGGGTTGATGGCAAACGCGCCACCAGTATTTCCCCCCGTGATGCTATAGCTGATCGCGGTCCCCTCACGATCAAAATCCGTTCCTGTGAAGGAATCATTCACGTTGTAGACCGCTGTACCGTTGGCGCTGTTTTCATTCAGACTCACTGTTGCATTAACGATATCGGGTGCATCATTCACTGCCGTAATAGTCACAGTAGTGAAGGCTGTATTGCTGGGCAGCTGTGTCGTTTGATCGCGGACGACAGTGGAAATCGTGCGGGTGGTCATGGTTCCACCCACGGTGGGATTATCGCTGGTGCTGCTATACCGAATGGAGGAAATAAAGGTCTGATAATTCGCTCTGGTGTCCACCCCGCTAATCGTAAGTACACCGGTCAGTGCGTTATAGCTGCCGGTAATGTTTCCGGTGTTGGTGAACGTCAACGTATCGCCGGATACAAAGTTGGCAATCGCTACCGTCCCGCCGCTCATGTTCACACTGGATGCATCGGTGATTACAACGTCACTATCGCTGATGCCTACAGCACTCCCACCCTCCGTATAGGCAGCAGTGTGGCCAGTGGGCTCCGCGGAAATTGTGACGTTATCGACGAAGAGGAATTCATCGGCAGCGGTATACCCACCCGTCACACGGAAGCGGATAATGGTATCGGCTGATTCATGGCCGGCTAAATTCAGATTTGCGGTGCCTGTACTATCGTCAGTAAATGTCTGCAAGGTGGTGAACGTCACTCCAGCGTCTTTGGATACCTCTACGACCAACGTGTCTCCGGCTTCCAATGTGCCGCTGGTGCGGTAATTGAACGAAAGGGTGGGGTTGACGTAGTTAGTGAGATTCACCGAACGTTGGATGCTGCCCCCGCCTATCTGAAGTTCTCCATCCACGCCAGCGGTGGCGTCCGCATCCACAACTCGAACTTCTCCAGCGGTGGGGCTCTGAGCGGCGCCACCATCCACTTCAATCCAGTTCGTGCTCCATGGAATGGAACCACCGGACACATTGTTATAGGCCGCGGTGAACGGCGCCGTATCGTCGAAATTATCACTGGCGCTCTGGCTCGCATCGTTGTCGTTTAGGTCCAGCGTCGGCCCACCGGCAATTGTGCTGTTAAAGAGTATGTCGTGAAGCACGACGACCGGACTAGCGTTGCTGGTGCTGCCATAGGTGAATTCCACCCAGGTAATGCCTGACTTCCCGAACGTAATTGTTGTATTGCCGGCGCCTGTGTTTGCGTTTGCGCCTATGCCATTGCCTGATACCGTGTTGGTACCATTGAATGTATTCGTCGTGCTGGTGGTCGCCGACGTCGGGTTCCCCACATTACTGTTGAATATGGCAAACTCGTTATTATCCACATCGAACAGGGTGAGGCTGATGTTATTGACGCTGCCGCCCAGCTGATTGCTGAAATCGATCCGGACTGTGATGGTGTCTGTTGGTGACTTGATATTCATTCCAAACTGCAACGCGTCCTGCACAGGAGATAAACCACCGGTATATGTGTTGGCCGTCGTAATGCCGTTCAATGTACCTGTGGCGGATTCGGTCACGGTGACCGTGACGTTGCTCCCGTCGCTCAATGTCAGAATCTGACTGACCGGCGCGGTAGCGCCCGCAGTCCAGGTCAACGAATCCCAATCCACTACCCCTAGCAGGTCACTCCAGTTGTCTTGTGCGGCCTGATCGATGGCGATCTGGGCTTCGATCGAGCCGGTTTGCGCTTCCAGATTCCAATCGCCGCCAAGCTCGACATGGCCCGTGGCATCGGTACTGGCGGCGACATCGGCTCCCGTCAGAGCCGCCAATGTTTGGATGGCTGCCTGTCCAGCCTCACCCTGGCCGAAGTTGCAGCCATAGATCAGAATGTCGGCTTCCGTCGAAAGACTCCCACCAATTTGTTGAAGCTGTTCAGCGTATTGCGTATCGATCGAAGATTGTGTCAGCGAACTTGCCCCCAGCTGGATCTCTGCTTCTGTGCCATGACCAATCAAATGAATCGCATCGATTCCTGTACGGCCGGCCAGCGCCTCCGCCATCTGCTCGATGCCATCACGAGCAGGGTCGAGAATGATAACTTCGACATTGGGGCTGATGCCGTCGAGGAGTTTTTGATATTCGAGAACGCTGGAGGACACAAAAACGATTTCCTGACGGGCCGCCGACGTATCATAGGCCGCCAGCGCGTCGAACAGCGCTTGCTCATCGGTGGTGAACTGAGGCTCGCCTGTCGGCGCTGCAGGAATGGTATCGGCCGCCGCCGAACCGTCAGACGACGATGCCTCGGCTTGACTGTGCGCAGACTGCTCAGCCGTCACGGCCCCGGCCGTGGCTACTGCAGCACCATCAAACATGAGGCGAGATTCGAGCGACAGCAACGTACCGACAACGCTCGAGTTGGATGTGGTAACAGCTCCCTTACCTACTACGTGGAGATGCTTGTCCCGCGCTGGGCCACCCGCCGGTTTTTTCTTTCTACGCAGTATCCGCATAACAGATTACATACCGGGGGAATCGGTTCTTAGTTCATCATATAAGTGACTAGCAAGGATGGTGCCATTAATGATGGTAAATTCAACTTATTTATTAAATGTTTACAATCATTTTTGGCATGAGAAATGGCCGCCGAACACAGATTTTGGTCCAGGGCATTACTTATTTGTTATTTGAGTTTCTGCTCTACAAGGAGGGAGGATAATTACAGGAGTGCCCGGATGCCCAATTTTCACACACCGCTTTCACGAATGAAGATACGGGCGCTTTGTTCCCACAACCGTTGGGCGAAGCTGATGCGCGGCCCTTCCACCAACACCATCCCTCGCACAGCCTGGTTCCATTGAGGCGGCGACTCGACGAGTTGCAGAGTAACGCGATAAACAGAGGCCTCCGGCCTCAATTTACGCGTGGCATCTTCCCGAACGGGCACATCCCCGCCATAGAGAGACGCAAGGTAGGGGACCGTGAAGCTGCTTTCATCAATGTCGCGAATCTCGATCACCTTCGCATTCAAACTCGGTCGATCCGGCACCTCCGGAATGAAGCGAGCCGATTGCCCTGCTCGAAGATAACCAACCTCCGTCTCAGGCGCCAATGCATGCAGTTCTTCACCTGCCGGATTGACCACATAGGCAAGCGGCAACTCTTTATTGACCCATCGCCCCACATGCAACGCCTCCGCCCGATCGGTCACAATTCCCGTGATTGGGGACATCAGCGAGAGGTTCTGCTGCTGCTGCTGCAAGCCCTCAAGGTGTGAGAGATGCGCCTTCAGCATTTCCAGCGTCACTTGGTGCTTCGCAAGCTCTTGTTGATTGACAAACTGCCGCCGGCCCTTCAGTTGCTCGACCTCGATCCTTTTACGTGTCAGTGCCATATCTTTCTCAAGCGTCGGCGATTCCAACACAACCAGTTTGTCTCCCACTCCTACCCGTTGGCCTTCATTCACCACTAACTCGACGACTCTTCCCGGTACCGGAGCATAGATGGTCGCATGTGGCGTCGATTCCAGCACCGCCGGGAAACTGAGACGATCGGACCAGGGAATGAACAGGGCTGCCGTCAGAAATATCAGCACACCGACCGATACCCATACTCGACCACGCTCGCCGATCACTCCTCTCAAGCCCCACCAAACATTGAGTTCTCGTGCGATCGGCAGCAGGATAAACCACCCGATTTCGACCGCGAAGAGGATGATTCCCAGTAACTTGAAAAAGTATTCATAGACCATGAAGGCAATGCCAAGAAACAGCATGAACCGGTATGCCCACACAGCCCAGGCAAACCAGACCAAAAATCGACGACGGACTGCAGAAACCGGCTCTGGCATCGGCACATCCAGACCAAACAATAGCCGCCGCAGTTGCCACTGACCGAACGCGAAAGCACGATCGTGCAAGTTGGGAATACCCAATAAATCGGATAACACGTAGTACCCATCAAATCGCAACAAAGGGCTCAGATTGATGCCGATGCCTACTAATAAACTCGTGGTCGCCATGATAAAGACGAGACTCCGCACCACACCATCATCGAGAAAGTTCCACATGAAGATCGCTATGGCCGCCAGCGATATCTCGACAATCATGCCGGCAGCCCCGATGGCGGCTCGCTGGCGACGGGAGGCCAACCTCCACGCATCAGACGTGTCTGAATACAGCATTGGAACCATCACAACCATGGCAACGCCCATGGCAGGAATCCGACAACCATAGCGCGCCGCCGTATAGACATGCCCCAATTCATGGAACACCTTGACGACTGCCAAACAGAGGACATACAACCCAAGTCCCCGCAGTGTGAAGAAATGAAGAATTGTTGCCGTAAAGGTATCCCATTGGCGTGATACCAAATAGAGGCCCGTCAGTCCTATCAGCGCAATAATGCAGGCAACCGACCGTGAAAATATCCACTCCACATAGGGGAGGGTCACACGAAGAAATCGGTCCGGCTGAATCAGTGGGATTTGGAAAAAAAGATAGTGATGGACAAGCCAGAGCAACCAGAGCGGACGCACGGCATCGGCATGTGCCGCATACGCACGATAGCCCCCTTGCGGTGGGTCCCTCATAAGGTGGTTCCCATACAGGAATCGAAGAAGACCATCGAGATCTTCTCGGGTCGCACGGCAGGTTGTCTCTGCATGAATCTGTAACAGGAGCGCTTCCGCCGATACCCCCCTCCAACGCGATAACATCTGGTAGGCAGCCCAGCCGATCTGAAAGTATTTTCCACGGACTGGGTCGACAATGACCCATGTTGGTGAGCCATCGGGGCCCGACGCACCCTCGATAAATCGAAGATCTTCGCGCAGCAGCGGCAGTATCTTTTCCTGACTCTGAAGCGTTGCTTGGCTCATAGGCCTACCCAAGGTCGAAGGGCGGAAATCGGACGACGGAACAGATAGGTGAACAGCGACACCTGCTCCCCGTAGATTTTGGCACTTCCCTGCCAACCGATTCGGAGTTCCGATGCCCCCTGCTCAAGCTGAGCGATCACCCGATACGCCAACGTATTGTTCGGCAAGACCTCGGCATGATAACTCGCATGACTGACTGTCGCAGCCACGCTGGTAAATGGATTGGCATTTAAAAACAACTTCACCGTAGCCCCTTCGCGCAACACAATGGCATCTTCGACGGGGAGATCGATACGGACTTCCAAATGTTTCGGATCTGCGATTTCCATGATACGCTGACCGACTACAACTGGCTTTCCGATCCAATCGGACTTATCCGCATACAGCAACAACCCCGCTTGTTCAGCCTTGACCTCAACTTTCGTCAAGCGTTCGTACATGTAGTTTCGCTCGGTCTCTCGCAATTCGACTTCAGCTTTCAACTGCGGCACATCGGCTTTTTGCTCCGCTTCGACAAATGACCCTTGGGCGGCACGACGATACTGAGCGATCGACACGTCCAGATTCCGTTCCGCGACTTGATACTCACTCCTGAATGTTGTGTCCTCGTACCGAAACAACACCTCCCCTTCGGAGACGACCGTATTGGGGAGGACAAGAATATCCGAGATGACACCATCGATCGGTGCACTGACGATCGCAGAGTCTTTTGCGACAACCTTTGCCGGCGCCAGCGTTGACATGGGAACAGGGATGGCAAGCGCGCCCACTATCGCACTGGCAAGTATCCACGTCACAGTCCGGCTCAGCCCCCATCGCCATTGAAGACTGCTTGATGCACCCACCGCTCGCCAGGCATAGGCATACGCGTCGCCAATACGCTGCAGGACTGTCACCTCATGGTCTGCCCATGGCTGTTCCCTCGTAAGCCACAGGCCGCCGAGTAGCTGCCCATCAGGATGCTTGAGCGGGCACCATACGCCATGACCCGGGGTAAATTCCTTCCAGTCCCGCCTCAATTCCTCAGGGCAATCACTGTCCGAAACCTGGCGAATGTCGGAGCCCGGAGACATTGCTCGCAGCCCCTGAATCAATCGTTCTGTCCATTGCATCAACGGCGCAGTACGATCGACGATGGGCACGCTCGATGCCGCCTGCACTTCATAGCGTGGCGACGATGGGGCTGGCGGAATCAAGAGAATGGCTTGCTGATAGGGGACCAGCCGGCGTGTTTCATTGACAAAAAAGAATTGCAGCTCCTGCCGAGTCCGAGCCGCACGGACCATCCCTTCCAGCTGAAGCAGCATGGTAAACGATGTGCTTCTTTGAGGGGGGCTGTGGGTAACCGCTTCGGCTGTAGCCATATCAGTGTGCCGGCTCCTCGAATAAAGCAGTTCCACTCATTCCCGCAAGCACATGGTCAGGCTGGACACGAAATAATCCTTTGACCTTCACCGTCTGGCTTGCAGGATCGACATTCGCACCGATATCTTGAACGACTGCAGCATACCGGCGTCCGGTTTCATCAACGGCATACTCAAAAGGCGTGCCGACCCGCAACCAGGCAAGGGATCTCGACGGCAAAATCAACTCGATTTCGAGCAAGCTGTCGTCCAACAGGCTGATGAGCTGATCATTGGGAAAAACATTCTCATGCTCATTCACAATCGTTTTAACCACGCGCCCGGGAAACGGGGCCCGCACCGTGCAGCCGTTCACATTGACCTGCGCCGCTTTCACAACAGCAAAGGCCTTGTCTGCATCTGCATTTGAAATTTCGAGCTCAAGCGTACCGACAGCCTGATGCTCGGAGAGCCGGAGATTATTCTCATAGGTTTTCTTCTTACCTCGATATTCTGCCTGAGCACTTGCCAGTTCCGCCTCGTACTTTGAGCAGTCCAGGGCCACCAGAAGAGCCCCTTTTTTGAATCGCTGCCCTTCCTTAAAGGGAAGTTGGCTGATTCGGCCCTGAACCTGGCTGGCCAACGTGGCCTGGGCAGTAGCTTTCACCACCCCTCGAATCGTACTGAGTTCTGCCGCATTGCTGGTGGGCTTGATGTCCGACTTGGCGGCAGCCGTCGCAATCGATATCGAGATGAGGAACCACGCGGCCATAATCATACCGCCAAGCAGGTGTCGGCTTTCGAATCTCATTTGATCGACTCCTTCCCCTTTGCCCATCGAGCACGCAATTGGAACGCCAAATCGGAGAGGCGCTGCTCTTGCGTCAGATTATTCGGCAAAACATCCTCCCCGATCGCCGCCAACAGTGACGCCCAGGCAGTTTGGAGTTCTGCTTCTACGGCATCGTATCGAAGCTGAGCTGCCACTTGGGCCACCCGCTCGCGAAGCACCGCCTGTTCACTGACTCGGGATGACCTCCAGGCCACGCGCACCTGTTCAGTAATTTGCGACTGCGTCTCATAGTACAGCTTCGCGGTTGAGACCTCTCGCTTCGCATGCGCAACCTGCGCAATGCCGACATGCACTTGCGACATGACCGCCATGCTCAGCGCAAGATTCTGCGTGTGCAAAACCTTATCCTGCGCATCGATCGTCTTGGTACGAGCCGGATACCGAAATAAATTCAGCAAATTCCAACTCGCCCGCGCGGCATACGCAGCCCAGTGATTGTTGAATAGGAACTTGTTACTGCTGTAGTTCTCTCCGACAATAAGGTTCAGGCTGGGCATCAGTTCCAAAATCGCCGCCTTAGCCTCATGCGCGTTGATGCGGCGACGATAATCGATCATCTTGAGTTCTGGACGCGCCTCCAACGCCCGGTCTTCCAGCACCGTCATCTCGGAGGGCAGACTCATAGTCGTAGACTCGCGCTCCGGCACCATGAGTACAATGTCTTTCTCCTGGTCAGGGGGGAGATTGATCAAGGCAGCCAATTGAAGTTTGGCTATGTTAAGTTCTCTGAACAGCTGCTGGATATAGCGCTGCGTATTCAGAAGGTCGAGTTTATACTGCAGCGGGACCATCGGCGCGCTGAGTTTTTCATCTTGCACGGCCTGGGCCTTCTCGAGAGCGTTCTTGACCCACTCATCTAGTTGTTTGAGGGACGGGAGAATCCGCTCCGCGCTGACAGCTCGCCAATAGGCGGCCCGTACATCCTGTATGACGCGATTGGCCACACGTCGCCGCTCTTCCTCGGCAATCAACACATCATCCGCAGCCTGTTTCGCTCGAATGTAGGAAAGCCCAAAATCGACGACATTCCAGCTGAGAGACAAGTCGGCAGAAAAAAATGTTTTTTCAGCCGATGTAAACGGTTCAAGCACCCGCCTCCCCGTAACCAATGATTGCGCAACCCCTCCTGCATAATTACTGCGGCCATCAAATCCTGCATTCGCCGCCAGTCGCGGGAGCATCGCGTAATGCGATAAATCAAGTTGGGTCTGCGACAACATTTTATGCATTAGTTCGACACGAGCATCGAGGTTATACTTCAGTGCGCGGGCCATAGCTTCATAGAGGTCCATCGGACCGGAGAGGGGCTCTTGATCCTGCGTCAGAACAGCCCGATCTTCTGTGACCCGGGACCGCACTTCATCCACAGTCAACGGAACCGGTTTAATGAAGCATCCGGTCAAACCGATAGCAGCGAAAGCCACCAGGCCCCCCAACACAAGATTGGTAATGACTCGAGAACGTTTCCCTATAGCCATGAGATTCTTGATCTCGCCACTTCCTACTACGCCAATTTGTTAAGACAAACCTCTACCCAGTCGGCCTCAAAAGTCCGCCGAAATACTCTTGTTCAGCAGAATACTCGCCTGCTGCTAGATGTCATCTGTTTTTGTTTTTTCGTACATGGCTTACGCCTCCATAGCTGAGGCCTTGTGAATACCTGCAGAACAGCGTTCTCTGTTACAGTAGTGCGTATTCATTTTTGACCGCCACAAAACAGTGCTGTATTCTTTCTCTTCGGATGATATCTAGAGAGGCCTTAGGGAAAATCTTAATAATTTCCCTTTTCAATTGGGGCAGGACGAAAAAGACGGTGGATACTATGGGCCTCCAAATGGAAGCCTAACTTAATCGGTCCTCCCCCTTGGTTACTGAGGGCAATTCCTCTGCTTTAACTATGAAAGACCACAACTGTGATGTTTTAGCCACAATTTGCAGTTTGTGAGAATTATAGTTTTAACAAACATATCAACATCATACGAAGTATTTATGTTGGCACACATGTTGCTTAACACTTGTCTGAAAATTGATGACTTGCTGTGCAGTGCATGATTTGACGGAGGAATCGTGAGAAACCAACAGACGTTAGCAGCGGCGGTGACGTGCTCGGGAGTAGGACTTCACTCTGGTCAACCCGCAAACATCACGCTGAGACCGGCCCCTCCCGATACCGGAGTGGTTTTTGTCAATCAGAGGGGCGATTCTACCGCCTCTCTCACAGCTTCCGTTGAGTATTGCGTCCCAACCGAATTGTGCACAGCCATTACCGGCAATGGATTCCAAGTCAAAACCATTGAACATGTACTGTCGGCTTTATCCGGCCTTGAAGTTGATAATGTTTATATTGATGTGACAGGAAGCGAAATCCCCGTGATGGATGGGAGCGCTGCGCCGTTTGTTCGCTCAATTCGGTCTGTTGGAGTGATCTCGCAAGATCGGAAACAGCCTTTTCTGAAAATCATGGCGCCAATCGAGGTATCAGAAGGATCGAAAAGAATACGAATCGAACCTGCATCCACCTCCCGTATCACCTATTCAATCCATTACGATCATCCTCTTATCAAGACTCAGACCTATGAACATGACTGCTCTCCGAGCGCCTTTGAAGATCAAATTGCGGATGCAAGAACCTTTGGGTTTCTCCATGAGGTCCAAGCATTGTGGGCTCGTGGGCTTGGCCGAGGCGGCACATTAGACAACACAGTTGTGCTCTCAAAAGACGGCCTTGTGAATCAATCCGGTCTTCGATTCCATAACGAGTTCGTCCGCCATAAAATCCTTGATCTCATCGGCGACTTTTCTCTTCTTGGCATGTCAGTTATCGGGCATATTACTGCAGAACGATCCGGACACGCTCTTCATACACGATTGGTTCAACGGATCCTCGAGCAACCCGAGAAGTGGGCATTACTCAATACGGAATCCACCGAAGAAGAACAGCAGCCTGCTCTGCACCTGGCTCACCTCCAGGCTTCAGTCGCCCTTCAAGCTTCCTAATCATTGCCGCCTCGGCCCGACTTCTATGGGCTGAGGCAAAGCTCATTGCGGGCAGACGACTCATCTGCCTGTCAGGCAATTTATTCTGGCAAATTTTTAAGGAGAATCTCGGTGAGAAAAACTACGCCGGGAGCGAGTGGCCTCACGCCCGGCGTATGATTCATGGGCGGGGATTACTTCTTCTTCTTCTTTGCTGCTTTCTTTGTTGCCAAGACTCTCACCCCCCTTCAGCATTCATGTTTGCTTGACGGACTCCAAGAGATCGTCACACAGCCTGAATCAACATGTCATCCACCGCTTCAAAGGTGTTCGGTCCGACTTTCCTGAAACGCCTATCGCGTTTGAGCGAGGTTGCGATCGAGGTAAGCGGGGTTTTTCCTTTAATCTGCAGCCCGCCTTCACCCAAGCGCTGCACAAGCTCTTTTGCATGCATCGAACGATTTGACTCTCGAAGAATTTCGTACGCTGCTTCAGGGACACTTTTCCCGACATACTTACTTCGCCCCAGAAGGATTTCGCGTGATTGGTCGGTCACATCCATGACCGGAAGAGGACGGACACCTTTGGAGTCATCCGTGATCAGTTGCGTAGAAAGACTGGCAAGCTTGGCTTTATCAGCCTCGACTCGATAGAGCGTTTCTGCAAGCTCAAGATACTTCTTAATAGTGGCAATCTCGTCGTCGAGACGACGACGCTTTTTTTCGAGTTCCTGGAAGCGATTCTTGTAGGCGCTGATCCGTTGCTCAAGGCCAACAAGGATGTCGGTTAGCTCTTCCACATTCATGCTCCAAAAAGCATGCTTGCTTTATAGCATTGCTTGTGAACTATGTCAAGATATTATTATTGAATAATTAATCTGTTTTATAGAAACACTTTATTCTCGCAAGTAATCATTGCATAGCATGCAGCTAGAAGCCTTGTTGGCACATAGCATATTTTATAATTCCATTATTTACAATGACTTACAAATCTAGCTTCCAATAGAACGATCTCGGCCGTTCCCTGCAGCATCCGAACAACCTGATTTCAAACCATACTCACTCTCCCGCTCAACATGCTATGATCCGGCATGCTATCTTCTGCAGACCATGTTCCCGTGAGCGTTCTGCTGGATGTTGCGGTCGCGGCGGGGAAAAAGGCCGGAGCGATTCTGCAGGATTGCACCAGATCTGGGTTCCACATTGAACATAAGAACCCGATCAATCTCGTCACAGACGCAGACCATGCAGCAGAGCGATGCGTCATCGACCATATCCATGCACGATTCCCAACCCACAGCGTCCTGGCTGAAGAGCAAGGCCGGATTGAACAGGCGCCATCGCCTTATCTCTGGATTATCGATC
>JABMDH010000138.1 GCA_015904075.1 Nitrospira sp. | reverse complement strand
GCTCCTGTATCCCGCGCACTATCCCGGCACCGGCTACCTCGTCGTTGGACTCGGCGCTTACGCCGTGGCGAAGTGGCTCGATGCGGCGGACCACCGTATCTTCGCGCTGGGACAGATCGCCAGCGGCCATACGCTCAAGCACCTCGTTGCGGCCTTTGCCGTAGCCTGTCTCCTCCCAATGCTCTGGAGAAGAGACCGGTTCCGGCGTGAAACTAAGGGGGGGATCAGATCTCTTTATTGAATGGGGGCGGGAGAATAGGGACATTCTGGTTTTTGGCCTGCATTTCTGATGCAGCCGACAATAATTCAGGATGTCCAAGTTTCCGTGCGCTCTGAATGGTTGAACATGGCCCGTGACTACAATCCGGCCTTCTTAACACACACCGCTCGCTCCTGCGAACACACTTCGTCCATACAGCCCGAGGCCCCGGCAACGATGGCAAAAAGCCATTGTCACCGGGGCCTTCGTTCTTACCGCTTCCTGGAAAGACCGACGCTATCAGTCCACCCAGCATGCCGGTTACTTAATCTTACCGATTGGATTCTGCTGTTTCTTTGTCAACTGGGCCTTATAGCTATCTGGCAACTGTTGCACCCAGCCGTTATAGACATTGGGCACAGGCAAGATACCCTGACCACCCTGGCCTCGGTTGCCGGTGATGGGATCGTCACTTGGTACTCCACCGTCGGCCACCAGCACCACTGCACCAGCAATCACCGCATCGTCCACCCACCGTCGTTGTTGGGATCATAGTCCAACACGATCAGCCGGTTGGCGAACTTGCTGGTGATATAGGCATAGTACCCGCCATCCTTCTTGGCGCCGAAATTCACCCCATGACACCCCGGATCGCAGGCGACCATCTTCACCAGGATATCGGTCTGGGTGTCGATGATCGTGATTGTGCCGGTCAACGTATTCCCGGTGATCACGAACTTCCCGTCAGGGCTCACTGGAGTCTGGATCGGCAGTGCACCGATCGGTCCTCCGAGTGGTCCCGTCGCCGGACTGTAGTTGCCGTTGAGCAACAGATTGATGTCCTTGATCTTCGTCCCCGGAACGCAGCTATTCGCCAGCTTCGGGTATGGCCCGCACATCACAGAGGTCGTATGACTCAGATAGTTGGACACATAGTACTTGCTCGAATCCGGCATCATGCCCGTAGCAATGGGTAATACGCCGGTCGGTTGCTTGTTGTTGATGACGTATCCGTCGAAGTTAAACAGGGTTGAATCATTGGTATTGGAATTTGGCGTTGCCATCGACAGTCCATCGAATCCCATCCAATGGGCATGGGGCTGGGTTTGTTTGGCTTCTGACCCTTGTAACATAGTCAGGTATCCACCATTCCCATTCGTTGAGAGCTGGAGCCCGCCACCCGGCAACCGGTCCAACTCGACCACGCTGTCTTCGCCATTCAAGGTCACATGCACTTGCTGCGTGTCCACCCGCGTCATCACATGGGCCGGATCATGACCGAGCGACAGCTCCTGCAAAAGCGACCCATCCGCACGATTCAGCACATAGAGACTCTTGCCATGCCATTCGATCTGATAGATCTGATTCTGATCGTGGCTGGCCCACATATTATGACCGTTATTCATCTTCTGGTCAGGCAACGCAATCTTCCGCTTGACGTTCCAATCGTTCGCCGAGACGACGGTCATCGTCCCAGGAAAATCGGAACCTTTCCCATTCGTCAACTCATAGGCCGTATCGATCCAAACCTCTCCGATTCCCTTGATACTGGGTTTCAGCTGCTCGTCAATACGGGCGCCATCATAGTTCTGAGCAATGAGATGGTGCTTGAGGTTGACGTTAATGCCGGGGCCGGCGTTGACCATCACATCTGGATAGATCGGCTGATACGTACTGCCGACCTTCGTATAATCTTTCCAATTGGTGGGGTCGGTTACGACGAAGACGGCGCGCAGTAGCCGGTATCCGAGATCGGATGCGGTTGGGAATGGCACTGCAGGAAGGTTTGTTGGATCTGAATCTATCTCTGGTCCAAGCAGCGTGAGACTCGCGCCGAGGTCAAACGGTTGGGCAGCAAGGTCAAACGGTCTGGTACTATCACTGTCCACAATGACACCGCCAAGCA
>JABMDH010000137.1 GCA_015904075.1 Nitrospira sp. | reverse complement strand
GCGGTTGATCTCCGCCATTTTCCGCAGAAAGTCCAGGCCGTGAGTCGGTCGCCGTTTCAACACGTCGAACTGCCATTGGTGGATCATTTCATGGGCCAGGGTATTGAGGAGTTCCTGCTCCGCATAGGCCGAGCGTTCGGCGAGGCGTTCCAACAGCGGGAGCGAAAGGCGAATTTCACGACGGCAATGGCCTGCGGAGGCCGGTTGGGGAGTGCGCGGCCCGCTTCGGCTGGTGAACATGCCGACTGATGACGTGAGCCGCCGGCTCCAGACAATGGCGATCAGTGGCAACTGGCCCGCGAAGTATCGTGCATTCAAGTCACGCCATCGAGACTGCAATCCTTCCTGCGACCATGCAATAGAAACGGCCGGCGCGGCCGAATGCCGTGTCACTTCAACTCCTCCATGACCGAGGCGGCCAGCAGCGGCAGCATGATTTCATGGTGGCCCGTCAAGGCATAGCCCTTGCCGCCCTTTTGTGTGGGACGACGGACCACGTTGGTCTGCGGTCGGTAGTGGGAGAGGAAATCCATATTCACGGTGGTGATGTGTGCCAGCGGATGACCGAGATTTCTTCCCAACGAGAGGGCTTTCAGAAATACTTCCGGCAGAATCACCGCGGATCCGATGTTGAGGTACACACCGCCTTCCATGCCGGCCACCACGGCGGCCAGACGTCTGAAATCGAGGAGCGAGGTCGCTCCAATCGCGGCTCCATCGGCCGAGGGGTGCATGTGAATGATATCGGTGCCCATCGCGACATGTACCGTTACCGGCAGGCCAAGCCGCGCGCCGGTTGCCAAGATGCTTGTGGTCCGGTTCGGAAACTGATGAGGATGCCCGTCGATGTGGCGTCCGATGGTCTCGCCGAGGCCTTCGCCGTTTTGGGCTCCACGGCCGATCGCTTCGTTAAGGATGCGCCCTGTTTCGTCCGCCATGCCGAATCGGCCGTCGTCGATCTCGGCGTCGACTTCTTCGGAGGTGTGGCCCATCAAGGCCAGTTCGAAGTCGTGGATGATTCCGGCGCCGTTCATCGCGACGGCGGTGACGATGCCGCGCTCCATCAAGTTCGTCACAATCGGGCCGAGTCCTACTTTGATGACGTGCGCGCCGAGGCCGGCAATGACAGGCCGGCCCTTTCGGTGAGCCTGGGCGATGGCCTTTGCCACGGCCCGCAAGGTCTTGACGGCAAGGATATCCGGCAAGCCGGCGCAGAACGTCGTGAACGATCCACCGGCTTTCCAGGGCGTGGCAAAGTCGGACACCTGCACCAGACTATGGCGTTTCTTCAGCGGATAGGTCTTGAGCGCCGATACGTCGATCGGTCGAATCAACGCAGGCGTGGACCGCTTGGGGGAAGTCCGGTCAGGACGTTTGGCCAAGGAGCTGTTCCTCTACCAATTCACACAGGATGTGGCCCAGCGTGATGTGGCTTTCTTGAATCCGGGAGGTCATGGTGGACGGGACGACGAACGGATACTCGACGAGACCGGCCAGTTTGCCGCCGTTCCCGCCGGTCCACGCGACCGTTGTCAAGCCGCATTCGCGGGCCGCCGCGGCACCTTTCAGGACATTGGGTGAGTTGCCGCTGGTGCTGATGGCGACGGCGATATCGCCTTTCCGCCCGTGCGCCCGCACTTGACGGGCGAACAGCTCATCGTAGCCGTAGTCATTGGCGATGCAGGTGATGGCGGCGATATCCGTTGCCAGGGCAATGGCGGGCAATGGCATGCGGTCGCGTTTGTACCGTCCGACGAATTCCGCCGCGATATGGGCTGCGTCGGTGGCGCTGCCGCCGTTGCCGAACAATAAGACTTTATAGCCGTCGCGAAATGCCGCCGCCATCAGTCTCGCCACCTGGGCGATCCGGTCGGCGTGTTCCTGGGCAAACTGTTGTTTGACACGGGCGCTGTCGGCAAACGCCGCGAGAATCGATTCCTTCATGGGCGCGATTTTAGGCGAGGCGGCGAGACCTGTCAAACACCGACGCCCCGCGGGTTAGGGTTTCCCAGGCGTAGATACTCCAGTCTGTTTGATGGAGTTCATCGCCAAGGCAATCATTGCTCCGACATCGGATACGGTCGCCGGGAGGATGAGGGTATTGGTTGCTTTCGCCAATTCGCCGAACTTGCCGATGTACTGCTCGGCCACCCGGAGTTGAACGGCTTCCTGTCCTCCGGGAACCTGAATGGTCTCGGCGACTCTGCGGAGCCCCTCGGCGGTGGCTTGGGCGATGGCCAGGATGGCAGCGGCTGCGCCTTCCGCTTCGTTGATCTGTTGCTGTTTGTTGGCCTCCGAGGCTTTGATGACTTGCTGTTTTTGGCCTTCGGCCTGATTGATCGCGGCGTCGCGCTCGCCTTCCGAGGTTAAAATCAACGCACGCTTCTCTCGTTCTGCGCGCATCTGTTTTTCCATCGCATTCAACACGTCTTTGGGCGGGGTGATGTTCTTGATTTCGTACCGGAGGACCTTGACGCCCCAGGGTTCCGAGGCCTTATCCAATTCGTTCACCACCTGTGCGTTGATGGTGGTGCGGGCCTCGAACGTTTTGTCCAATTCGATTTTTCCGATCTCGCTCCGCAGCGCCGTCTGAGCCAATTGCGTGAGTGCAAACTGGTAGTCGCTGATTCCGTAGGATGCGCGTTCCGGATTCAGCACCCGCATATACAGGATGCCATCGACATGCACCTGGACGTTGTCCCGGGTGATGCAGACTTGCTCCGGAATATCGACGGCGCTTTCCTTCAGGATGTGCCGGTACCGGATCACGTCGATGAACGGGACGAGGATGTGGAATCCAGCATTCAGCGTCGAACCGTATTTGCCCAGACGCTCTACGACATAGGCGCTTTGTTGAGGGACGACGACGGCCGTTTTCGCAAGGACGATTAAGACGATGACGGCTAGGATGATGACAACGAATGTTCCGCCTTCCATGTCCACACCTCGTTCGCGAGAGAGCGTTATTCCGGCGTGACGAAAATCGTCAGGCCATCTACTTTGGTGACCGTAGCGCGCTGACCGGATGACAGAGGGACGGGTCCGACATTTCGCACGGTCCAGGTCGAGCCGCGCAATTCTGCTTTGCCGGTATGGCCAGGCTGAAGGTTCTCCATGAGGACGGCGGCCTCTCCAACCATGGAGTCCATCTCTTGCGCCGGTCGGCTGTGTGTCATTCGGAGCAAGGGCCCGCGCAACAGCAGCAGCGAAAGGACGGCGAGGCCGGAAAACAGCAGCCACTGAAGCCACGCGGCCGTGACCACGTTCAGTCCGGCCAACGCGCCGACGATGATCGACGCAATGCCGAAAAACAGCAGATAAAATCCACCGGGAGAGAGCATTTCTGCGCCGGCCAGCGCCAAGCCCAGGAATATCCAATACCACCAAGTCATTGAAAAGCCTCGCCCTGTGCGGTGAGTCGATGCGTGAGTCGGGCTGTGCTGTCGAGAGTCTAGCAGGATGCTGAAAAAGTCCCCCAGCGTCGTTCTCGCATCGCTCAGAAGCTCAACGTACCGAAGCGTACGCCTCGCTTCTTCGCTCGCTGCGGCCTTGCTGGATGGCCTTTTTGAGCATCCTGCGGCTATTGTGGCATCAGTGCCATACGTACGACTTTACCGGTACGTTTATGGATACGCCGAGTTTTTCCGCAGACTGCTAGGTGAGAGTCTAGGCTGGATCAACCAGTGGGTCAAGGAGAACGCTCATTTAGCAGGTTGCGAATTGAACAGCCGTGAGGCCGATGCTATAGTCCGCGCGCAATGGCACAAGATCAACCCATCAAAGCACTGGTGATTGCATTGACAGATGATGCCGCAGCAGCGGTCTATTCGATCAACCGGCTCAAGCCCGACGCACTCTGTTTTGTGCTGCCGGAAGCGGGGAAAGCGACGGTAGAGTCGGCTGTGCAGCCCAAGATCGAACGGATGCCGCGGCGATGGGATTGGATCGTGGTCTCGGAAACCGGGGAATTTGCCGGCTGCTATCAAACGCTGGCCCGATCGCTCCCTGATTTGTTGCGGACCTGGGAGGTGCAACCGGGCGAACTGGTCGTCGATCTCACCGGCGCGACATCGGCTATGGCGGGCGCCTTGACCAGCGCGGCGTTGCCCTGGAGTTCGCGCATCGTGTCGCTCGTGCCGGCTCGTGAAGGCCAGGACAGCGAGCCTCTCGATCTGGATGGAAAGCCGG
>JABMDH010000136.1 GCA_015904075.1 Nitrospira sp. | reverse complement strand
TGACCATCTGACGACACGGCAGACCGCCGCGTAGTCAGCAATTCGCCAGGCGCCACTTAAGGAATGGCCTGGACTGTCCAACCAACCGGAGCCACCTCTGGGCGACCTCGTTCGAAGCACCTACATAACGGCAATGAAAAGCGCTGACGAAGGAAACTTCGCTGATCTGACCAGATTCATAGAGGATTGCCTTCCTCAACGTACCTAAGAGAATTGTGCTCATTTTGTGCTCAAGCCCACCTCATTCCACCTCACTCAGGCCCATTCCAGCCAAAGATATGAAGTCGCCCAAACCCTTGGTGGGATAGGCTTGAGTGAGCCTGAGTGAGTTGGAGTGGGATTGCCGAAAAGCTTTCCTAAACCGCGGGTCGTAGTAGAGAGTCTGTCCTGAACCATCTGATTGAGGGACACAGAGACGCCAACTCTGGCACGTTTGAACTTTGAAGATTTGAGAGCTGGAACTCTTGTAGGTTTATAGACGACGGACTTTGAAACCCTCGACCCTCGGCCTGAACCTCAGCCTTAACCTTTCTGAACGCAGCTATGGAAAATCGTTGAAGTCGTCGAGCGTGGATTGAATGGGAAGCAGAGGCGCCGTTTGGCGTGGGGGACCTGGCAAGACGAGTGGATTCCCGGATTGGTTGCCTCCCTGAATCAGCCCGATGGAAAGCTGCGGCCCCATGGTCCCGACTGCTCCACTCCAGGCCTGACCCGTGGTCGGGTTGCGGAAATTGAATGTTTGGAAACCTTGGACCGGCGCATAGAGAAAGCCCTGCGTTCCCTGATTGTCGATGTAGAGACTCCCCCCGGGAAATCTGACCAGCGGCGCCACGCCGCCGCTGAATCCCCGGACACCCGACACGCTCTGAGCCCAGACGGGTGAATCAACACACCCAGCCCCAATCATCAGCACCGCACAACCCAACAGCACCGGTGCGATTGTGCGAACAGAGACAAATTTCATGACAGTATCCATCACCTCAGATTATAGTATGCTCACACTCTGGCTGTCGATTAAAGGAGTCAATTATGGTTCTCACTCCCTCCGTACATCGCCTGTGTCGCACTGCGATCGTGCTGGCCGGCTTGTGGATCGTCCCGGTCCCGACCGAAGGCTGGAGTCTGGATACGACCGAGCCGCCACCGGCTGAACGCCGTGAGCCCCTTTCGCTGACCGATGCGGCGCTGCGCGCGTTGCAGCACAACCTGGATATCAGCATCAGCCGCCACACCAAAGAGAGCCGGCTGGCCGATATCGTCATCGAACAATCCAAGTTCGACCCAACAGTTAGCCTCAACGGACAATTCAACCGTCAGGTAGCCCCTCTTAATCGTCCCGTCTTGGGCTTTACGGCTCCGACATTGTCCTCTATCCAATCATTCGACCAAAACAACACAACCTTTACCGCGGATATCAACCAGAACCTGATCACCGGCGGAAATGTTGATTTGAACTATAGTCCTGCACGGAACAATGTCGCCGGCGCTCAAGCCTGCTTTGGAAGGTCGAGCACCGACCCGATCTGCAGCAGGGGCGGATTCCTGTTCAACCCTGCCTGGACCGGCGGTCTGGGACTCACCCTGACCCAACCGCTGCTACGGAATGCCGGGATCGATGTGAACAAGACCTTCATCAAGGTCGCACAGAACAATTCCGATGTTGAACAGCATGTGTTTCGGGACCGTGTCTTGACCGTGATCGCCTCGGTGGAACAGGCCTATTGGGAAGTCGTCTTTGCGAATGAGAACTTGAAAGTCGCGCAGGCTGCTCTCAAAGCCGCAGAAGAATTGCTGGCGACCAACCGTGCCAAGTCGAAAGCCGGCATCATGTCCATCGTGGATGTGCTCCAGGCCGAAACCGCTGTCGCCTCGCGCGTCGAGCAGGTGTTGGTGGCCGAGCGAACCATTCGCGACCAGGGCGATCAGTTACGGCGACTCCTCAACCCCAGCGAAGAAGACTTGCGCCAGGACATCTTGATTACCCCCACCGATTCCCCTGTCACCGCCCTGGAGCCCATCAGTCTTCAGGAAACCATCGATGTCGCCATCGACCAGCGCCCGGAAATTATCCAGGCAAAAAAGAACGTCGAATCGGGTGAACTCAACCAGCAATTTGCCCGTAACCAGCTACTTCCCTCCCTCTCGCTCCAGGGAACGATCGGGCTGGCCGGATTGGGCAGTGACTACGGCGACTCCTTTAACAAACAGTTCAGCGGCGACTTCTATAACTATGGCGCCGGCCTGGTGCTGAGCTATCCCCTTGGCAACCGTGCCGCCATCAGCACCTACAACAAGCGCCAGTTAGAAGCCCAGAATGCTGAAATCACGCTCATCCGCGCCCGTCAGCAAGTGATCTTCGGCGTTCGGGAAGCAGTACGCCGGGTCCAAACCGATTTCAAGCGCATCGAGACCACAAGATCAGCCCGTATTATGGCCGAGAAGCAGCTGCAGGCCGAGCAGGAACGACTGAAAGTGGGCATGAGCACGACACGCTTTGTCCTCGACTTCCAGCGCGATCTCGCCACGGCCAAAGGAAACGAGCTGCGCGCCACCGTCGATTACAACAAATCGCTCTCGAATCTTGCGCGGCACAAAGCGACCACACTGGACCGGTACAATCTTCAATTGGAGTAGCCACGCACGATGCCACCCGAGCCGAATCGGCTCGTTCACACTCCGGCGGCGGAATGGGGACCGGCGCTTGCACTCGTGCCCATTGCCGCAACGCTTGCGTACTACGTTCTTCCCGCATCGCTCCGGGCGCAAACCGCTGTTCAATTCGCTCCGCAACTGCTCGCCTATGCCGCGCTGTTCCTCTGGGCCTCCCGCAATTCAACCGTTCAGACTCGACTTGGGCTCGACCGAACGAACGTGCGAACCGGCCTGCGCCAGGGACTGGTCACTGGCCTCGCGCTCGGCAGCCTGAACACCTATGTGATTCTCGCAGTCTTTCCCTCTCTCGGGTACGACATCACCTTCTTACGACAGACCCCGCATGGACTGCTCCCACTGTTCGTCATGGTCCCTTGGATGATCGGGGGCATCGCGTTTTTTGTGGAGTTCAACTTCCGGGGCTTCATCTTAGGCAGACTGGCCGCGCTGGAGTCCCGTCTATGGAAATCCGGCACCAATAGCCGTTTCTCATCTCTGGCGCTGCTGACCACGACGCTGCTCTTTGCGTTCGATCCGTTCATGGTGCAAACATTTCAGCACCTCCACTGGATTGCCGTATGGGATGGACTGATTTGGGGTGCGATCCGGTTACGGACAGGAAACCTGTACACCACGATCGTCGCGCATGCGGTCGAAGTTCTCATCATGTATAGTGCGGTGAAAATGGCAATCTAGCGTGGCGCGTGACGTGTCTCTCGTGACGCGTGTCGCGCAGCTCAGAAGAAAGCGTCTCTATCTTTACTGCGAGAGACACGATCCGTTTCACAAAGAAGGAGGCCCTGTGAATGACGTGGTGAAGTATGCCGTGTACTTTTTGCTGGGTGGAACGATCGTCAGCATTTCGACATACCTTGGCTCGCAAGGCAAATCGTTTCTGGCCGCCTTTGCCAGCACCTTTCCCGCTATTACCGGTGCGACGTTTGTGCTGATGTATTTGAACGGAGGGAGCGACGCAATCGTCGGCTACGCCAAGAATCTGCTGTGGTTTGTGCCGCCCTGGATCGTCTATGTCCTGTCCATGATCGCCGGCGTTCCCCGCTTCGGCTTCTGGCCGTCGATGGCCGGCTCGCTCGCCTTGTACATGGGCTGCGTCGGCGCTGTGAAATTATGGCTTCGGGATGAATAGTTGAACCACCCGTGCGCTATCAGACCGCCTCGCTGAAATGGAGCTGGTTGATCTCTCCCAGGGCCGCGACCATCTGACTGAACATCGTGGTGACGGAACCGCTTACGGCGTGAGAGAGCCCATCGTCGTGAGCCCAGAGGTCGGAAGGGCTCTCGATCTCTCGCACGTTCTGACAGAATTGCAGAATGATTCCTTTCCAATTGAGAGGACTCACCCCGCCATCAAGAAAGTCTGCACGGTCCTTTGAGAAGGGCTGATCGAACTCCCCGGCCCGCTGCTGCCACATCCTCTCCATCGCCTCCTGGCGATCCGGGCTGAGTGCTAACCCCGTGGCCCGTTCATTCAGCGCTGCACACACCCCCCCGACCACGTGGTCAACCTGTGACTCTGCGAAGACACCGGTGCGGGCTTGCATCAATACATACTTGTGAAAGAGAAACACTTCCGCCTTGATACGGACTTCGTCGGCGGAAGGATCGCACACCCGAGCGAGTTCCCGGAGCGCCTCTGCAGAAGGCCCCGCCAGAGCGGAACCCAGGAGGTCCGCGATCTGGCGGCCAAGCCTACGATATTCGACATTCGCAAGAAGTGTCATACGTGCCTGCTATTCAACGACAACGGCCGTGCCGCTCGCACTCACCATCAACATGCTGGCATTGGCGCCGATCGTTTCATAGTCGATGTCGATGCCCACGATGGCATTGGCCCCCAGATGTTTCGCCTGCTCGCGCATTTCACCGAGTGCAATGTCCTTGGCCTTGCGCAGCTCGGCCTCATAGGCCGCCGATCGGCCGCCGACGATGTCCCGAATCGACGCAAAGAAATCCCTGAAGATATTGGCCCCGAGAATGGCATCCCCCGACACTAAACCGAGATACTTGATCGCCGGCCTGCCCTCGATATTGCTGGTCGTGCTGAGAATCATTCGGCACCTCCCATTTGTGGTCCCCATGGTCTCATTGACACGACTATTCACCAAGACTTTCCCGAATCCTAGAAGCCTGTTTGACACTGGCCGTTCCACTACCGCATTGGACAGGCTCCTCATTGAAGCGGAGGGAGAGAGCCTGCTAGGATCGTGCATTTACCAGGTCTGGAGCTTGTCGCGTGAACTCTCCCCCTCTGCCTCACAACCGGCCGTCGGACTTAATCGTCGAGGGTGCGCGGCAGAATAATCTGAAAAATATCTCGCTCCGCATTCCCCACGACCGCGTGACGGCCATCACCGGCCTGTCCGGATCGGGAAAATCCTCATTGGCCTTTGACACGCTCTTTGCGGAAGGCCAGTGGCGCTATGTCGAGTCCCTCTCGACGTATGCCCGCATGTTTCTCGACAAGGTCGCCCGCCCCGATGTGGATCGCATCCAGAACGTGCGGCCAGCCATCGCGATCGAACAAAAGAATCAGGTTCGCACCGCCCGCTCGACCGTTGGCACCACGACAGAGATCGCCGACCTGCTGCGTCTCCTCTTTGCCAAGATCGGCAAACCGACCTGCCCCGATTGCCGTCAGGAAGCCCGTGCCTTTCAGCCGGACTCTGTCACCGACGATCTCCTGCTTCGCTTTCCCGGTGCGCGAGCCATGGTCCTCTTTCCCATCGCAGCTCCTTCGCCGAAACACGCCTCCCTCTTCATTCAGTCGTTGTTGACCCGTGGATTCACCCGGCTCAAGACAGCCGGCGATATCCTCGATCTCCATGAGACTACCCCATCAGCCCTGCATGGACACACGAACCTGCACGTCGTCCTCGATCGACTGGTACTCGGCACAGACCATCGCTCACGCCTGGTGGAGGCCGTGGAAACTGCGTTCCGCGAAGGTGATGGCAGCTGCGCCGTCGAGGTGATCGGCCAGGGGCTTCAGAAGTACAGCACATCGTTCCTGTGCCAACAGTGCGGCCGGACGTTTGAACCCCTTAGACCGGTGCTCTTTTCATTCAACCATCCGCTCGGCGCCTGTCCCGACTGTAAGGGATTCGGCAACGTGCTGCGGTACGATCCGGAACTGGTCATTCCCGACCACGACAAATCGCTTGCGCAGGGCGCCATCGAACCCTGGAGCAAACCCAGCGCGGACTGGTGGCAAAAGCGAATGCTGCTGGCCATGAAACGGCAGGGCGTGAACATCACGGCCCCGTTCAGGCTGCTGCCCAAGGAGGTGCAGCAGTCACTCTGGAAAGGCGACAAATCGTTCGAGGGTATTAACGAGTTCTTCGAATATCTCGAAGGCAAACGATACAAGCTGCATGTGCGCGTCATGCTCAGCCGCTACCGCACACCGTTCGATTGCCCCGGCTGTCACGGAAGCCGTCTGAAACCCGGCGCGCGCTTCGTGAAGATCGCCGGAAAAGACATTCATGAGGTCACGGAATGGACGATTGAGGCCCTCGGCTCCTGGCTCAATTCCTTGACCTTGCCGCCGTTCGAGCACAGCATCGCCGCAGATATCTTGCGGCAGCTGAACGCGAAGCTGGGGTTTCTGTTGCGCGTCGGTCTGAGCTATCTCACGCTCGCCCGGCAAACCAAAACGCTCTCGGGCGGCGAAGCGCAACGGGTGTCGCTGGCCAACCAACTCGGCGCCAGACTGGTCGGCGCTCTCTACGTGCTTGACGAACCCACGATCGGACTCCATGCGCGGGACACAGACCTGCTCGCGGGGATTCTCAAAGAGCTGTCAGCCGTGGGCAACACCGTGGTCGTCGTCGAGCATGACCGGCGCATGATCGAGTCGGCCGATCACATCATCGAAATGGGGCCACGCTCAGGAGAACAGGGCGGCCACATCGTCTGCGCCGCTCCCGCCGACACGTTTCGTCACGATCCTCGCGCAATCACGGCACGCTATCTCCGGGGGGAAGACTCGATTCCGTTGCCGGCAACACGCCGGTCCGGGTCGGGCAACTTTCTCGTTATCGCCGGCGCGGCGGAACATAACCTGAAAGATCTGCTCGTCCGCCTCCCCCTCGGCATGTTGATCTGCATCACCGGGGTCTCCGGCTCCGGCAAGAGTACGCTGGTCGAGGATACGCTGTATCGGGCGCTCGCCCGCGCGTTTCGTGTGGAATCGCTCCAGATGGGCCGCTTCACCGCCATCAAAGGGATCGAACACGTCCAGGGCGTGCGCCTGATCGACCAGCAACCGATCGGACGCACGCCTCGATCGAATCCCATCACCTATCTGAAAGCCTTCGACGACATCAGGAAGCTCTTCTCGTCTGAGCGCCAGGCGGTCCGGCAGGGCTTCACGGCAGGCCAAGGGCGATGCGAGCGGTGCGAGGGCAGCGGTGTGGAAAAACTGGAGATGTATTTCTTCGAGGATATCTACGCCCCCTGTGAGATCTGTGACGGCAAACGATTCAAGCCTGAGGTTCTGGCCATCCGCTATCGGGGCAAAACGATCTCCGACGTGCTTGCGATGACCGTGGACGACGCGCTGGCCTTCTTTTCCGGCACACCGAAACTCCAGGAGCGGCTGCATGTCCTGTCGTCCATCGGCCTCGGCTATCTGCGCCTCGGCCAATCGGCCACGACCCTGTCAGGCGGCGAGGCCCAGCGATTGAAAGTTGCGGCC
>JABMDH010000135.1 GCA_015904075.1 Nitrospira sp. | reverse complement strand
GCTCTGACTTCTGATGCATTACGCACTGAACTGGTAAAGGCTACACGCCCGCCCTGCATCCGGCCGGGAGTGATAAACCGAAGATGCAACCCGAGCCGATCCAGTGCCGTCACCGTCGCCTGCTGCGCGTCCACATCGCCTAACGCACGGGCCAGCAGCAACAACGTCTCCGTGTGATCGGTATTGAGCTCGCGGATCAGGTTCGCGGCCTCGTCCGCAAGCGGGTCCACAGCCGCCTGTACATAATCAGCCGGCATGACCCAGCCCATCGACCCAAACCCTCCGACGAAGTAAATCTCCGTGATGGCCATGCGGAAGAAACCGAAGTCCTGGAAGTCCACCCAGTAAGAGGCGTTGCCATGGCGTTCCAGGTAACCAGCGCGAACCTCCGCGTTGTCCTCTTTCGGCACCTTGGTCACAGAGCCCATCAGTGTCACCCTGGCCGCCCCAAGGGGATCCGTCCTACTTTCCGGCGGCGTCACCAGTAAGCTGGCACGTGGATCGCCCAGCAGGTTTTGCGTATGCATCGCCATCGTGCTGATCAGAAAGACCGGTTGCCCTTGAGCATCCAACCCATAGGGCATCACCGACCCGAAGGGCCAGCCTGGCTGCTTGCGTGAGAGCGTCGAGAGACTGCCTGTCTGCTGCAAGTACACCAGTGTCCTGGCCCGCTCAGCATGGGAGGGTTCAGGCACATCAGGACCCTCTGAATCCGGCCCGCTGTTATGTTGTCGTGATGAAGACATACGATGATCGTGTGCCGATACTCAATGAAATAAATGGACTGACACCTTACCCTGGATCTGCTGGACATTTCCACTGAAGCGTATCAGCTCGCGGTACAAGTTAGAACAAGAGCTGTTCTACCTGTCCATGAGAGCGAACCATGAACAATCTTGGCGGGAGGTCACTACGGCCTTTGCAGATATACAGCGAACGCACGTCACGCTGAGACCGATCACATGACCGGTCTGGCTGCGATCTCTTATATCCCCAGTTCTTCCGATAACCGCACTTCAGATTCATCCACAATTTCTTCTAGGCAGGTAAAGCAGGAAAAAGGGAACCGATCGACAGGAATGGCACAGACTTCGCCGACCGGCGATTCTTCCAACGCCGGGCTGCCGCATTCTTTGTGAATCAACACCAGCATCAGATTTCCCTCATCACTAATTGGCGAAACAGCTCCAGATGCTCCGGACTACTGAGCCGATGGTCGCCTGGAATCAGTTGAAGTGCAAGCGGAAAATCAGGATTGCGACGAAGCAATTCATCGGCAAAACGCGTGCTCCCCTCCGGTGAGATGACCGTGTCTTGGTCGCCATGAAGAATGGTTGTCTGCACTGAACGGAGGTTCTCATACGTCTTCGTCCAATAGGTTTCGCTCTCTTCCACCCATTTCCAGGAGAGTAGCCAGTCTCGATGGAGCGGGTCATCGTCCCATGGCATCCAGCCGGCGGTATGCCAATCATGGAGCCGCTCTTTAGAAATCGTCTTGGCTCGCTCGCCCATCATGTTAAATGCCGGCGCGATCAAAACGAGCTCTTCCACGACGGGGAACTCCTGTGCGACCAGCCAGGCGATCCAACTGCCGAGCGAATTGCCCACGATGGTGACGGGCGGCCCGGCCTCTATAGATTTCAACACGGTCCGCGCATCGGCGATCCAATCGGAGAGCGTGTAATCGGTGAACTGCCCTTCTGAATCGCCGAATCCGCGTACGTCGTAACAACAGAACCCCCACCCCGTCTCCTGACTCCATTGCGCAAGCGCTTTGCTCTTATTGCCCCAACGTTTGGAGAGAAACCCGGTGATGAAGAGGATCTGGCGATCCGTTCCGATCGCGCGATCGCCGCGAATCAACTTGCCGTCGGACGCGCTGAGTTCAAACGAGTGTTGTGCGCTCATGCTGTCGCAAACATCTTATTGAGAAATCCACCCAACTGATGGAGCACCGCATACGGAATCTCATGCCCGCCATGAAAGCTGTGCCATTCTACACCGAGACCTGATTGCGTCAGTGCGTCACGGAGACGCTCCGCGCCAATATACGGAAGGATATCGTCCTTCGTACCATGGCTTTGGAAGACTGGCAACCCTCTCCGCTTGGTCATGAGAGGACCCCAGACAGCCTGGGCCAACAAACTCCCGGAGAGCTGCACCAGCCCGGCAAATGGATAGCCGGTTTGCAAGACGGTATCGCAGGTGAGCATGGCGCCCTGTGAAAATCCCCCGATGACGGTCTTCTTGTAATCGATTGGGATCTGCCGTGGGAGTTCCTTAAGAAACCCCAGCATACGTTCCCGCGCCAAGGCGAGGCCTTGCGGCACCTCTACCGACAGATCCCGAATGCGGCCTGCGGCACGATCTTCCTGGATACGGGCAAAATCGATGATCCACCAGGCGCGGGAACCGCCGAAATCCAGACTGAGCGGCAGCGGCCCTTCCGGAAAGAGCCAGCGTGTGCCGTCCGGCGCATCGATCACCTCTGCCAACGGGACCAAATCGTCGCCGGGTGCGCCGAACCCATGGAGCAGGATCACGAGCGGACCGTCTCCATCGCCCTCTCCATCGACACCGCCGGCCAACCGGATCTTGAGCCCGCCTACGGTCATCTCGTTCATCACATTCCCGCTATTTAAGAGAGAGATACGGTATTTTTTGAATCACTCTGCTTCTTGGCCATCGCCGTTGCGCTTTTCGATCGAGCGCGCGGTCACTCTACAACAGACAATCATAGAGAGTGAAGCCGTCGGCCTTGCGAGCCGCGAGATGAAAGGGAAGTCTGGCGAGTGGAAGTGGGGGACCGCTCTACGAACCCACCGCTCCAGTGAGTCGAGCGATCCCCCCAGGGAGGCTACTTCAGTCAAAGCATAAACGATGCCCGAGCAGAATGGTCCTTAAGACGAGCAACTGACCGCTAAATGCTTGCCCCAGTTGGGAGGGGGTGCCGCATAAGCGTCCATGTCCGGCTGGTCACTGTAGGGATTTTGCAGCAGCGTGAACAACCGGTCGATTTCTGAAAAGTCCTTCTGCTGAGCCTTTTCTATCGCTGCCTGGGCGAGGTAATTACGGAACACGTACTTTGGATTCACCCGATTCATCCGTTCACGCCGCTCAGCATCCTGACTGTTCTCGTTACCCAGCCGATCCCGATACCGAACCGCCCAGTCGTCGAACCCCTCACGGTTCACAGTATGCTCGCGCAACATGTCGTTCGCCGCGCCTGTTGCCGATGAGAACGAACCGAGTTCACGGAAGAAAATCGTGTAATCCGCATGGCTCTCCTGGAGAAGACCCAGCAGATCGCGGATCAGCCCGTCGTCTTCCGTCCGTTCTTCCTGCAACCCCAGTTTGCTCCTCATGAGCCGGAGATACTCCCGATCGAACAGCGGCTGATAGCTCTCTAAGACCGCCTTCAATGCGTCTTTTTCCACCAAGGGCAATAGGGCTTGCGCCAAGCAGCTCAGGTTCCACAATCCGATATACGGCTGCTGATTGAACGCGTAGCGGCCGTTGTGGTCCGAGTGGTTACAAATAAAGCCGGCATCGTAATCATCCATGAAGCCGAACGGCCCGTAGTCCAGCGTGAGGCCGAGGATCGACATATTGTCGGTATTCATCACGCCGTGCGCCCACCCGACGGCCTGCCACCGGGCGATCA
>JABMDH010000134.1 GCA_015904075.1 Nitrospira sp. | reverse complement strand
CGGTGAGTTGAACGGATTACGCCTTGGAACGACGGGCCCGACGCGAGCCCTCCCAGTGGCGGAAAGGACCGGAATCCAGATGTACGAACTTCGAGCGAGGATAGTAGCCGACACCACCATATCCCAGTTCGAGCGCGACTTGACGGATCGTTTTAGGATGGATCCCGGCAATCTGCACATCGATCGCCTGCCCTTGCATATGTAAGCTGTTCTTGGCGGCCCGGCGGCCTGACCGCACCAGGATCGCATTATACTCCGGAGAACGAAAGCCGGAGACGACGTAAATCTCGCGGTCACCTCCAAGCTTCTTCTGCACCAGATTGACATGCTCAATGACACGCACATCCATCGCGCCGACTTCGCCGGTGTGATGGCAGCGGAGGATATGATTCACGTCGTCGAGCGCGTCTAAATCGTAGGTCCCAAATTCATCGCGGTAGGTGACGTCCAGCCGCTCATCCGTCCAGAGATTGACAAACGTCAGCCGTCCTTCCGGCAAATCTCCGGCACGCGATACCGATGGGCGGATCAACTGTCCGGCCATCGCGGCTACAGCCCCTATCAACGATGTGCGGAGAAGAGCGCGGCGGGTCAGGCCCCGTTCAGACTCATACAACTTGTTCACGAAATCAATTCCCAGAAGTAGATACGCAAAGGGCACCGAAGAATGAACGTAGGGCATTCGTAGCAAGAATCGCCGAACCGGTCAACTCATTTCTTCCCCTTCATCGAGCGGCAGTGTGGCAATCTTGATGAGAACTTCCATGGTGATATGACAATCCTTTCCGAACTCGGCACAACAGCTTTCGCCTCTCCCCCATTGATTTCTCCCTGGACAGAGATCATTCTCAACAGGTAAGATCTGTAGATTCGAGGACTATTTCGTATGGCAACCATCCTCATTATCGATGACGAGCAATCTATTCGTTCGCTCCTCAAGGAAGTTCTTGAAAAGGAGGGGTACCGCGTACTGGAGGCAAGTGACGGCCGCGAAGGGCTTGCGGTGTATCAGAAAGATCCGGCAGACCTCGTGATCATGGACTTGCTGATGCCTGCTACGGACGGGTTAGAAGCAACCCTCCAACTCACACGCGAGTATGTCGATGCCAAAGTGATTGCGATGACGGGGGCGCAAGGAGACCGAAATTTCCTGGACGTCGCCAAACTATTCGGCGCCCGCCGCGCATTTGAGAAGCCATTCGATATCAATGCACTCGTCAAAGCGGTAAAAGAAGAGCTCGCAACTCCGTAACCTCTGCCTTCAAGACCGCGCACTCAACGTTTTTCTCGCAAGCCCGCGCATCATGGCTGGATCGTTGTACCCTACTTCGCTGAGCGCATCCATGAGATGCAGCCCCTTTCCCGCTACCAGATTCTTCGCCTTGGCGTAATTCGCCGCGCTGAATCGCGCCACCGCCGGCTGCCCGTTCACAATTTGACAGGCCAGCACTTCGTCCTGCACGTCAAGCGTGCCGCCTTGCTCGATAAGCTGCTTCGCTTGAGACATCGTAATGCCATGCAATTGGGCGAACTCCTGCAATCCGCCTGTTTCAACCAGTCGCCCATCCGGCATGATGCACAGCCGCTTAAAATGCGGTGACCAATCTTTACGGAAATCGATGTATTTGATATCGCCGCCCTTGGCCACCGTGCGATCCAACGTCCGGTAATCCAACCCTAAATTCTTCTGCCGGAGCTTTGCCTTCAACTGATCGGGCACGGTCCGCTGAAATACGTCCAGCGCCGCATCGATTAACGAGAGACCCCGCGCGCGAACCGCTTGCTCGGCCTCGGCAAACTGCATCAGATCCAAGACGAACGTCTGCTTCGGCTTCCCGCCGGTTTGGTCCACGAGGCAGGCAAACAGTCCGCGCGTCAGGATTCCGCTCACCTGTGGATAGAGATAGACCCCGCCTTCGGTAAGCAGCGTTGTCATCCGGTCCAACGGCACGTCGTAGCTTTCCGCGAGAATCTTGGCATGGGCGGCCAGATCCTCCGTGAGCGTCATGGCACAGACCGTCACATTGCCCGGCGCATCAAATTCGGAATAGTCTTCGACGATGTTATAGAGCACCGTCGGCTTCGGCTTTTCTGTTTTCTTTTTGATCTTGAACATGTCTGCTCGTTCCTCA
>JABMDH010000133.1 GCA_015904075.1 Nitrospira sp. | reverse complement strand
GCGCGGCATTGGCGCTATCGACGCTCTGCCACCAGAGGTCGAAAAAAAGCAGGCGATTGCTGAGGGCCGTCAGACGTTCTTCCACGCGGGCCTTGAGCGAACGGGCCTCGGCGTCCTTGGTGTTCTCGGAGAACCGGAGGTAGGCATAGGCTCCCAGCTTGGATGAGCCCTGCGCAAATGTCTCGCTGAGTGTCAGCAGGGTCAGGAAATTGTGACTGGTGATTGATGGCGCCAATGTCGGACGGGCCGTTTCGATGTGCGCAACCACGGTCTCAAGTTGCGATAGGATGGCGTCGATCTCTTTCGGCGGACTTTTGACGAGATGCGTCAGGTCCCAACGATCGGGATAGGAGGGGCGCGCGGCGCGTTTGAATGGTGAGGCCTGTCGTACAGGGAGTTGTGGTGCCATACGATTCTCCTTCGAACGGTAATAGGCGGTCGAGCCGGACCGATCATACCATTGCGTGCTGCATGGCGAGGAGAAAAATGCAGGGCGGATAGCGGTCCTGCCGCACATTGACAGAGTTCGAGCGGGATGTAAAAATCCCGCGTCATTTGGACGTCTTGTGGGAGTGACGATGACGGAGCAAGAACTCAATCGCGTGGTTCAGTATGTGACGGCCAGTACCTCGTATGCACGGGATACGGTCGCCGAGATCTTGGAAACAGGATTGGGTGAGCTGGCCGCGATGGGGACACAATCGACCAGACAATTCGAGCGCGAGACGTTGCTGGAGTACGTGTCGCAATGGACGATCAAGCGAACCGGGCAGCCGGAAGCGCTGGTCCGTGAGGTGCTGGGCTGTGCCGGCCGCTGGCTGGATGAAGTGTACGAGGAGATCGCCAAGCAGCAGCCGGATCTCTTGCGGCAATCATCGAACGACGAGGATGAGGCGGCGTCGGCGTAACGGAGTGTCGGATGGCCCGATGGCGCTCGCGACGTTCTGTGAAGGTCTATTCCTCTTTCCGGGATGGATATGGCGTGCCGGCCCTCTCCTGGAAACGCACCCCACGAGAAGGTCTTTCTGCCGACGTTGAAGATCGATGGGAACAGCTTCATCGGCACTGTGCCGATCAGTCGAGCCATCTTCGGCTCAGCCGGCTCCTGCATCGTCTCACCCATTCAGATCCCGGCGTGCAAGAATCGGCGTTGGCTGAGCTGGAGTTGGCCACGCAGCTGATTCGTGCCCGAGTCCTCGTGACATTTCTGCCTGAATCGCAGATGCGTACGGCCGATCTGGAATGCCATCTGGGCCGAGAGCGATTTCTCGTTGAAGTGACGGCGATGGTGGGATCGGCGGCGCGCCGACGGATGCCGCTGCGAGGAATTGCGCGAGATGAGGAGCAGGGAGAAGAAGAGGATCGTGGTGTGATCCTGCTCCACCGGATTCTGGCGCGCATACAACAGAAGGCGAAACAGCTGGCCGACTATTGCGATCCCGTTGTGCTGCATATCTCTATCCCCCGTGCCGATTTGCAAAGCGGGAAGAACGGACGGCCCGAGGTCATCTGGTTGGACGTAAAGGCTCTGTCAGGCGCTGTCACCGTGTTGTTGACGAGATTGCGGCATCTGAGCGCCGTGCTGATGTCTCTGTGGGATGTGGAGCCGATGTCGTCCAAGGCGGGAACCAGACTGGCGAATGTCGAGCTGGTTGAACGTGCGAAACATCAGCGGACTCACCCGCGCGTGCGGCTGTTGGTTCGCAATCCTGGCGCCACCGCGCCACTGAGCGAACGGCAAGCTGAGGTGTTGGTACAGTTGTTGGGTTAGAACTCAGACTGCTGCGGTTACGCCGTTATGATTTCTTGCGGGCGCCGTAGATGGCGCCGCCGCCATTTTTATATGCGTGAAGCACGGCGGCGGCTTCTTTCCGGCACAGGTCGCGGGTAACCGTAATGCGCCGGTGCTTGAACTCCGCCACCCAGTTTTTCGGTTTCGCCCCCTCATCGAATCCAATCGCTTCGGCATCGCTGGCGCGGGCGCCGCACAGCACGCTTCGGATGCCGGACCAGGGGATGGCGCCGTAACACATGGCGCAAGGCTCACAGCTTGTTACCAGCTCGTGTGGTGGGAATCCTGCTGCGCTGAGATCGAACCGCCCGACGGTCTGTTGTGCGTTGGCGAGCGCGACCATTTCTGCGTGCGCATGAGAGCAACGGGTGGACTCGACGAGATTGACGCCGACCGCCACCAGCCGCCAGCCTGCACGCTCAAACACGGCGGCGCCAAAGGGGCCGCCGGTCCCTCTCGCCACATTGGTCGAGGCCAATGCAATGACAAACCGCATGCGGCTTTCTTTTGAGAGAAACGGCATGTGCCGGCTCCGCGCCAGTCGGATAGCCCACTGTGGCAGCTGGAAGGGGGAGGTGGAAGAGCGGCGCGTGGTCACGACGGCAGTGAACTCTTCATCGCTTCTAAATTCTTCGTCACCATCGCATCGCCGTTCTTCGTCGAGACCTCGATGCCTGTAACAATGACGGTGCGGCATTCGTCGAGTTGATTCAAGGTGCGGAGCGACTGCGCCAACGCAAAATAGGCGGCCGAATAGGTAGGCTTGACCGTGACACATTGCCGCAGAGCCTTCGCGGCCTCCTCAAAATTTTCATCGTCCATATAGGCTTTGCCGAGTCCGAACCAGGCGACATCGTCGTTCGGGTCGATCGCGAGGACTTTCTTGAGCGGTTCAATTCTTGGATTAGGCATCGGATACTCCGTATTGTGATTACCGACGATAGCAGTGGAGAACGCTCGTTGTCTACGTGCTTTCCTGCGTGCTAATCTGAATCAGTATCTCGTTGAGCAAAGAGCATATAGCTAATGGCGTATAGC
>JABMDH010000132.1 GCA_015904075.1 Nitrospira sp. | reverse complement strand
GGCTGGTGGAAGTGGCGCCTATGACGGAACTCATCGTCGAGCAGGGTTATGAAATTCAGCGCCCGTCGCGTATCTTGGTACAGGTAGAATCGGAGGACGATGCGATTTAGACGGTCAAGGTGGGGGGGCAGTGTGTGATGGTGGTGGAGGGGACATTGACCTTTTGAAAAGGCGGGGCCTGTCAGCGAGGAGCCCGACCGTCCTCGCACCCCGCCCGGTGTAGGGACCCCGCTGCGGGCAGTCGGGCGCCACCTCGCTGCCACCCGCCATTTCAAAACTGTTTTTGTTTGTGGAGGGGTTGATCGGATGAAAGCCGTAGTGTTTCGTGAACATGGCGGGCCGGAGAAGCTGGTCTATGAAGACGTGCCGATGCCGACGATTGGGCCGGAGGAGGTGTTGGTTCGGGTGAAGGCCTGCGCCTTGAATCACCTGGACATCTGGCTCAGGCAGGGGATTCCTGGTTACCAGATGCCTCTGCCTCATATCTCCGGCTGCGATGTGGCAGGGACCGTGGAGTCGTTAGGCGCTCAGGCTCATGGTTTTTCGGTCGGTGATCCTGTGTTGGTCTCGCCGGGCATGAGTTGCTGGAACTGCAACCAATGTTTGGCCGGTCGGGACAATTTCTGTACGACCTTCGGCATTCTGGGTGCGAAAAGGCCCGGCGGGTATGCAGAGTATGTCTCGGTTCCGGTGCGCAATCTCTTGCCGATTCCCGGTTCGTTGACGTTCGAACAGGCTGCGGCCTTTCCGCTCGTGTCTGTGACGGCATCGCACATGCTGTTTGCTCTCGCGGGGCTGCAGCATGGCGAGACGGTGCTCATCATGGGCGCGGGGAGTGGAGTCGGGAGCATGGCGGTTCAAATGGCCAAGCTCGCCGGGGCTCGCGTGATGACGACCGTCGGCTCGGATGACAAAATTCCCAAAGCCGTAATCCTGGGAGCCGATGCGGTGATCAATCATTCCAAGGAGAAGGTTGCGGAACGGGTGAAGTTGCTGACAGAAGGGCGTGGCGTCGATGTTGTGATCGAACATATCGGGCCTGAGGTGTGGGACAGTTGCTTGGCCTCGCTGGCGAAAGGTGGCCGTTTGATCACCTGCGGCGCGACGACCGGCGCAGAGGTCAAATTGGATCTTCGCTCTCTCTATTCTCGCCAGCTAACGATCAAGGGCTCCTACATGGGTACTCGTGCGGAACTCGTGCATGCAGCGGAGCTCATGGGCCAGAAGCGCTTGATGCCTGTGATCGACCGGACGTTCCCGCTTCAGGAGGCGAGAGCCGCTCAAGAGCTAATGCTTAGCCGGAAGTTTTTCGGCAAGATCGTACTCGTCTGTTGAAAATGGCCTCCAGCTTCGTTCTCCCCTCGTCAAAATCCTCAACGTACCCTGAGGGTACGCCTCCGGTTTTGACTCTGCTGCGGCCTTGCTGAGAAGCCATTTTCAACAGACGTAGTTTCGGACCCTTAGAAACGGAGCCTGTTCTCAATTGCCGCGTTCCCTGCGGCCTCGTTGGATGACTGCTTTGAGCAGCCTCATCTGTCTGTGATACTCTGAATCGAAATTGACTGAGTGTGGCCGGCGTTCTTCTCAGAGATCACGTGTGCGATGAAAGGAGTGAATCATGTCCACAGTAGCGAAGATCATGAGCAAACAGCCCAAGAGCGTGGGGGTAAGCGTGTCGATTGTGAGCGCGGCGAAGAAGATGCGAGCTGCCCGGGTGGGGTCGCTGTTCGTGAAGAAGGGGAAGAAGCTGATTGGAATCGTGACCGATACAGATATCGTCCGGCGCGCCGTCTCGACCAATAAGCCTCTCGGTAAGATGACCGTCGAGAAGATTATGACGACCCCCATCTGCACGATC
>JABMDH010000131.1 GCA_015904075.1 Nitrospira sp. | reverse complement strand
CTTCCAATCACAGAAGAACACACACTGTAAACATTGAACAAGTAATCTTTTGTGTAGAATATTATTAGCGGATGCAACAGATACATACTAAAACTGCGCTCCCCCAAATATTGCAGTATATAACTTGCAATGACACCGCTTGATTGGAGGTCATGTCAATAGGTGTGTAAATGGGGGTTCAGGCGGCGGTCCTCTCGGCCTGATCGTTCCCGCTGCACGGCACACTGCCTGACCGGATCATCTTCCCATCTTTGCATGGCACACCGGAAGCGACCAGTGGCAACAACGCCGGCGCATTGAGTTTTCGCCAGGCCTGCTCGGCCACCCGGAGGATTTTCCAGATGATGGCCTGGGCGCTCTCGACTCGCTTGTAGCGACGAGACGCGTTGGTACGAAGTCGGACGGAGGCGAAGGGCGACTCCACAATGTTCGTCGTTCTGAGGTGAATCCAGTGTTCTTTCGGGAACGCGTAGAACGTGACCAGGCGGTCCCAATCGCGTAGGAGCGTGTCCACGGCCTTCGGATCGGTTTTGCGGTAGAGGCGGACGAAGGCGTCGCGCTGCCGCTCACACTCCGCTTGCGTCTCGGCATAGGGCATTGCCTTGAGGCGTTCGACCGCGGTGGCCTGGGCCTTCTTGGGCAGGGCATCAAGGACGTTGATGAGCTTATGGTTCCAGCATCGCTGCTCCTCCCCAGCGGGATGGATCTCCCCGAGCGCGGCCCAGATGCCCAGGTGTCCGTCGGCCACCGTGAGTCGCGGAAACTTCAATCCGCGCTCCCGCAGGCGGCGCAGCACCGTCAGCCACGAGTCCTTGCTCTCCCGCTCGCCGCTCTCGCAGGCCAGGACAATCTTCTCGCCCGTCGTCAGTGCGCCGACAATCGTGAGGAGGGCGCTCTTGCGGTCCGCGATGCCCGCTTTCACGTACAGGCCATCGGCCCACCAGTAGACCACCTCCAGGTCCGACAGATTCCGCTGCCTCCAGGTCTCGTAGTCGAGTTCAAACCGCGCTTTGAGTCGCTGAATCGAGCTTGCCGACAACGGTGCGCCCTCGCCCAGCAGGCCGCGCAACGCCACGTCGAAATCCCCGGTAGACAGCCCGTGCAGGTACAGCTCCGGGAGCAGCACGCCGACTTCCGTCGTCCGCCGCTTGAACAGCGGGAGGATCTTACTCTCAAACCGTTCCGCGAGATCCCGCACCCGCGGGCGACGGACCGTGACGGTCCCGTTCATCATCGAGAACTGACGCGGTTTTCCGTAGCCGTTTCGGCTCCCCACGGGCGGATCGACCGGGGTCACCGTGCTGCGGCGCTCATGCCGGACGCGGCCGAGGAACGTCGTCACTTCCTCCTCCAAGAGTTCCTGCAGTTGGGCCTGGATGTTCTCCCGTGCCCATTGCTCCAGCGTGTCATAACACACAGCGCTTGACTCGACGGCCTCGGGGCTGGTTCTCTTCCTCATGGTGGCGTATCCTTTCCCCTCCGCTCCAACGGAGGTGTGGTTGGTTGATGTCCAACCGAAAGGGTACGCCGCCTTTATCCTATTTCCACACCTAAAGATGATACCTCTTGAAGTAAAGGAGGAAGTCATGAAGTATAGTCGCACGCTGTCCCTGATCGCGGGACTGGTGCTCGGCACGACGCATCTTGCGTTTGCTGCTGAACATACGTTTACCGTCAATGATACACCGGGACATTGGTTCGATGCGGGCGAAGCGTGGAATATCGCTGGCCTCGGCGGCAAGTCGCTGATGGTGATCAGTCCTGGCGATACGGTGCATTTCACACAGACGGTTGGGCCAAAGGCTGTGGAAAGCCGGCATACGGTTACTAGCCTGATTTGGCCGACAGGCGCTGCGGATAGCGAAAAGATCGATCAACCCATGGCGAACAGGCAAGACCATCAGGTGACGTTGAATACGACAGGTCTGTATGTCTTCGTCTGTAAGCTCCACCCCTATATGCTCGGGGCGGTCATCGTGAACGATGCTCAGACACCAGAACTCGATATCGGCAACAGTCTCCATCTGCTGGGTGTCGGGGACGTTCCTACAACTTTCGAAGATCCGACCACTCCCGGCCAGTACCTGCCGACCAATGTGTGGCTTCGGGCGCTACGAGCCTTCTTTATCGTGACCACTCCGTCCAATTGGAAGGATTACACCAAAGTCGGTCAGCAGTACAGACCGGCTTATCCTCCTGTTCCTGTGGTCCTGGGGTCAGGCGCGCAGAAGGTGGCGGTTGCTGATCTCAATGCGGCGCTCCAAGGTGCGTTCGATGGGGATGTCATCGAGAAGCAGAAGAAGACAAAGAGAAAAGGCATCGGCGAGGTGTGGGTCGATACCCAGTACGAACTGACAGCCGGGAAGGAAGAATGGAACCCGGGTACGATGACGGTGGTGTCTGCCACAAGCTGGAACGCCAAGCGCAAGATCGCGTTGCCTGAACAGCAGATGAACAATGGCCACAATATGTGGGCCAGCCATGACCAGAAGCAAATCTATCAGACCGAGTGGCATGGCAACAGCGTCTATGTCATCAATCGTCGTAACGGGAAGCTCCTCCAAGAGATCAAGGAAGGGCAATATGGGGATGGAGGCACCTGCCATGATCCGGCCCATGTGATGACGCGGGTGGACACGGAGCAGGTCCATGTGACCTGTAACGGCGATAACTATGTGGCCGAGTTCAACCGGCTTTCGTCGGGTCTGCTGCAGTTCAATGGGTTCCTGCAAATGTCGAATGCGGGCGGGCA
>JABMDH010000130.1 GCA_015904075.1 Nitrospira sp. | reverse complement strand
GCTGCAGGGAGCCGGGCGGATGAGTCCAGACGGCAACTTGGTCTGCTCGTCAACGCAGGCAACATTAAGTTGTGCTTGTGTGAGACCGATGATCGACGAAAGTATGGTACCCGCGAAGTTCGCGCGACGTAAATCCGCTGAGTGGAGCTGAGCACCGCTCAAGTCAGCTCCGGCGAGGGTCGCATCCTGGAGGTTGGCGTCCTGGAGATTGGCGTCAGCCAAGGTGGAGGAACTGAAATTCGATCCCCGTAGATCTGCACCAACGAAATTGGCTGATGCCAGATTTGCTTTGTTGAATCGTGCATGCCGGAGGGAGGCTTTCGGAGCATAGATTTCGCTCAAATCGCCATTCGTGAAGTTGATGCGCAATCCCTTGGCTCCGATCAGGACCGCGCGGTTCAGATGGGCGTTCTGGAAGTCGGCATCATTGAGCACGGCATGATAGAGGATGGCCATTGGAAGCTTCGCGGAACTCATACGCGTTTTGATTAAGCTGGCCTCTTCCAAGTTCGCTCCTGCCAGGTCGGCACTACGCAAGTTCGCGCCATGCAGATTGGCGTACCGCAAGTCCGCGCCGCGAAGAATGGCTTCCTTCAGGTCGGCCTCGCGCAAATTTGCTTCGTCCAGATAGGCGCTTTCCAGGTCAGCTTCGACCAATTGAGCCCGGTCGAGTTGTGCATGGTCCAGCAACGTGCCCTGAAGGTTGGCACGAGAGAGATTTGCGTTGGTGAGGACCGTGCGGCGCAGATCGGCACTTGTCAAATCTGCATTCACCAGGACGGCATCTTTGAACGTCGCACCGTAAAAATACGCCTCGGTAAAGTTTCCGTCAGTCAAGTCAGCAGCGGTGAGATTAGCGCCCTCGAACTGCGCCCGCTCGAATGAGGCTTCGTGTAGTGTGGTGCTGATGAGAACGGCCTCAAAGAGCGCCGCTTCGTCACCGATAGCACGAGAGAGATTCGCGCCTGTGAATCGGGCACGGCGCAGATCGGCTCCGGCAAGGTTACTGTCTTCGAGAACAGCTTTGGTGAGGTCGGCTCCAGCAAGGCTGGCCTGAGAGAGGGTGGCTTTGGACAGATTCGCTTGCCGTAAGACGGTCCCTTCAAGATCTGCCCGTTCGAGATTCGCTCCCGCGAGTGATGCCCGGCTCAGATCAGCGTGACAGAGCTCGGCGCGCTTCGCATCCGGGTTCCCACGATACTCCACCCAGAGTCCGTGCGAGCGGACGAGGGCCTGCAATGTTTTGGCCGGGATGGGTTTCTTCTTGTAAAGACTATTGCAGACAGGGCCTGTGGGTGATATTCCCTTGGTCGTGGCTGGGTCAGCGGCCCAGGTCGATGTGGCAGCGAATCCGATGAGCACGGTCGCATAGACGATGCAGAAGTCCTCTTCATCGTACCTCCTTCGGTGTGAGCCGCATCAGCAAGTCTTCGCCCGTTCGGCAATCGGATGATTCTCGTCTGCCGATGTTCAACTCGACTCGATCAACCAATCCGTCGTCACATCTATTGCGACAGAACGCGGATGTACGCCACGACGTCCTGCATTTCTCCATCGGTAAGTTGTCCGCGCCAGGAATGCATCGGACTAAAGACCACCCCATGCTCGATCGTGCGCAGTAACTCTTCGTCGGACTTCAGGAATGACCGAGATCGCTGCAAATTGGCCGGGGGAACTGTCAAGGACGCAGCGGCAGGCCCATCGCCTTGACCGGTAAGGCCATGGCAATCCTGACAATGGCGCTGATAGATCGCTTTCCCGCGTGCGCGGTCTGGTGGATAATCTTGAGCGGAGACAGTCGTCATGGAAGCGGCACCCACCGTGATAAGCGCCGACAGTCCGATGAGAAACCAGTGTTGTGTATGGTGTGAGGAGAATTGGTTCTGCATATGATCAACTCTTCTTTGTGGTGTGAGCAATGAACGAACTGAAGAGCTGTTGCAGCTTCTTGCTGCTGCAAGCCGGACATGTGACTTCGCCCCGCTCATGCTCTTTGAGCGTCACCACGATCAACGATTCTTTTCCACAATCCAAACACTTGTAGTCATACATGGGCATGATGGGTTCCTCTCTTGTTAACCAAAGATCATGAGTGGATAGGCTCGCTGGTGTAACAACGCATGCGAGACACTACCGAGCACTATGCGGGTGACGCCGCGGCGTCCACGAGATCCCATCAGGATGAGGTCTGGATTCAAGGCCTTGGCTTCCTGAAGGATTCCATCGACCGGAGTGCCCGACAGAGTCGCTACGCGGGTTTGATAGCCATACGGCTTCAGCTTGGCGGCGATCTCGTCGAGGAAATCCTTCGCTTTGCCGAGGGAATGGGATTCCATATGCCCGGACAAGACAGCATCCACCGGCCAGGGCGGTCGGGTGTGGGGCAAGACGGTGAACAAGGTGATTGTGGGTGGTTCACGGAAGGGTTTCTGTTGAAGGAAGGAGAGCGCATGGTCAGCATCATAACTCCCTTGCAGGGGCAGCAAGATGTGGCGAAGCGCTTTCAGGGGACCGGGAAGAATCAGCTTCGAGCCCGGCCCGAATGTCAGTACTCGGTGGGAGACACTTCCAACGAGCCGTTCCTTGATCGGTCCAAGGCCTCGAGCACCCAACAGAATGAGGCCCACCTTGAGCTGTTCAGCCAACGCCACGATCTGATCCACCGGAGATCCAACGACCAAATGCCTCGTGACCGGTCCGGCATCCAATGGCAGCAACGACACGATGCGATCCAACAACCGAGTCCCGTCATCGCGCATGTTTCGCTCAACAGCCTCGTACAGCTCTTGTGACACTTCCGGCATCATCATCGGATAGGCTGGACTCGGAACATCAAGCACGTGCAGGAGGTGCAATTCCTCGGCACGGGTCAGGTACTTGAGGGATCGCACCGCTTCATACGAGTTGTCGGAACCGTCGACTGCGAGCAAGAGTTTCATAGAATCACCTTTCTGCTGTGGCCTGCTGATCCGCCCCCACCATCAATCACATGGGCAGTACGGCCGTCGCGATCATCAGATAAATCCCCACGCTCAAAATGTCTTGGACAACGGTCGCTACCGGTCCACTCGCCAAGGCCGGATCTGCACCGAGACGCGCCAATCCCATCGGTAGGAGGCTGGCCATAATGGTGGCGATGATGGCGGTCATCCCCAGCGAAGTTCCCACCACGATCGCCAAGGCCGGGTGTCCACTCCAGAGCCACAGTCCACCGCTTGCGACTACAGCAATGATGACTCCGATGGATGCGCCGATCACCGACTCTCTCGCCAATTGCTCCCACAACGAGACCTCTCCATAGGCCAACCGACGAACCAAAACGGTTTCAGTTTGAGTCCCGACAGCGTCGGCCATATACACGACCAGAGGAAGAAAGAACGCGAGGGCCACCTCGCGTTTCAGCGACGCTTCGAACGCCGAGGCCACACCACCGGCCAGGAATCCTCCACCCAGGCCGACCATCAACCATGGCAGACGCGCGCGCACGGCGGTGAGTATCTGCTGCACGGTGAGCGACAGATGGAGATGATCCATGCGGCTCACACCGCCCATCCGCAAGAAATTGTCCACATGTTCCTCATGCAGCAGGGCCAAGAGCCGCCCGATCGGAATGGCGCCCAACAATCGACGGCGGTTGTCGATGACGGCCACGTCGGCATCGTGGCGTTCAACGGCACGTAATGCGACTGTTTCAGCTTCGTCCCCGGGAAAGACCTCGATTGGAGGGGAACCTTCGAGCTCGGTCAGGTAGGTCTGTTCCTTCGCCTGGAGCAGCCGCTCGATCGGAACCTGGCCGACCAGTGCTGCCTGATCATCCACAAGATAGATGTGGCCCACCTCATCCCACGTATGACCTCGAAGCGCCCCGATCATGTCTCCGACGGTGCTGTGTCGGTCACTCCGTGGAATGTCCACCGTCATCAGGTCTGCAGCAGTTGCCATCCTTCTCCCTCTGGTTTGACCGTCACTGACAATCCACCGGACAGAAGAAGATAAAATAGACCACGATTGCCATGCCCACCCCTATTGCCCCAAGAAGTACCCACTGTGCACGTGTCATCGTTATCCCCATTCCTGAACATGGTCTTCAGCAAGTCCAATGCCGTTC
>JABMDH010000013.1:30226-40969 GCA_015904075.1 Nitrospira sp. | reverse complement strand
ACGCCGAAGGCTGTGTCACGTCTTGCTTCATTGAGTCCGAAATAGCTGACCAATCCCATTCCGATCAAGAGCACCGCTGCAGCCAGATAGGGGCCGATGCCCAGATCGAATAGGGCGGCTGTGGGAAACTCCTTGACGAGTTTTCCTGCGAATTTTCCGTAGAGCCACGGCAGAGAGGCAAATCCTATGGCCAAGAGATAGCCGACACCTGTTACGGCATAGATTGAGCCGCGAATACCCGGGGTCGAAGGGTCCTTCAGCGCCCGTGCCCAATATAACGCTGCCAAAACCGACGCAGCTGGAAATAATGGCCCGATATAGTGCGGCAGCCTTGTCGATGACACGGTGAAAAATATGAAGGTGCCGACCAACCACAGCCCCGCAAACCACTCTAACTCCTTACCTGACCCGGAATCGTCGTGCGAGTCTGCCGGTGCTGCGGCGGCGTGTGCCAGATTACGCTGCTCTTTCCAACTCTTGTAGGATTGAGCGAACGCGGCGGGGAGCATCAGACTCCAGGGGAAAAACCCCAGTAGCAGCACGGGAAGATAAAACCAGAAGCCGACTCCGTGGCCTTCCATCGGAGCGAGGAATCGCCCTACAGTGTGGACTTTTGCCTGTTCGCTATACGCATCGCCATGGATGAGGAACATGGCGGCATACCATGGACCGGCGAGCAGCATGACGACCACAGTCCCGGCGATGGGAAAGCCACGTTGCCAGAAGATCGTCCAGCGTCGTGCCGCCGTCAGATAAAGTGCGGCGGTCAGCAGCGGAACCAGAAATCCGACCGGCCCTTTCGTCAGGGTGGCGAGGGCCATGCCGACGTAGAAGCCCCAGATCCAATGCCGTCCGGCACCCGGCTCATGCAGGCCCAGCCAGAATCCATAGAGTGACAGTGTGGTGAAGAAAATCAAGACGCTGTCGGTGATGGCCATGCGCCCCAGCGCGAGCATCTCGATATTCAACAGCAGCATGAGGGCGCCGATGAGGCCGGCGGTCTGGCCTCGCAACCGGGTCAGAAACAAATAGTGCATGAGGATCAGTGCCACGCCGAACAGGGCGGACGGAGTGCGTGCCGCGAACTCGTTCACGCCGAACACATGATACGAGGCGGTCATCAGCCAGTACACGAAGACGGGTTTGGCGACGCGCAGTTCTCCATTGAATGTGGGAGTGACGAGGTCTCCGGACGCGAACATCTCACGACCGGCTTCGGCATTTCGCCCTTCATCGCGGTCGGTGAGTCCCATATCGCCAAGGCCCAGAAAAAAGAGCAGGCTTGAGAGGGCGAGGAGAATCGCGATCGTCGTCAACTGGTTAGGCTGGCGGTCGTCACGCACGGGAAGGCCTTCGGTGACTGACGGGGTGAGGCATGTGGAGACAGATGCGTGGTCGAGCGATCATGTCTGTTGGGCCGGCGGGTCAGCCTGACCCTTGGAGTGGTCTGTGCGGCGGATGAGCATCAGGTTGCGAATGTACACAACCGAGCCGACGCTTTGTCCGGCGATGAAGACCGGATCTTTACGATAGATGGCATAGGCCAGCGTGATGAGGCCGCCGATCAGGCTCATGTACCAAAACGATACGGGGACCTCGCTTGCAGCCTTCTTTTCGGAGGCAATCCACTGAACCACCCAGCGGCCGAAAAAGAGGCCTTGGCCAAGGAAGCCGATGGCGATCCAAATAGTTTCGAGACTCATAGAGACGGTGTAACCGGTGATGAGTGATAGGTGATGGGAAATTGCGAAGTCAATGAGTATACGTGCGTGGCGAGATTCATAGATTTTTCCTAAACATCGAGATCTTTATACGTGGTCATGGTGTTTCCGCTCACGCGGCACAGTTCACTGACCACGCATTTTATACCGCAGTACCCGATGCTGCATCCAGCGCACAGCGATCAAGTCGTAGAGGGATTTGAACAGCCGGTTGCCCATGCCGTATTTCGACTGACCGTGAATACGCGGGTAATGCCGAACGGACACTTCAGTTACGGTGAATCCATGCATGAGCGCCAGTGCGGGAAAGAACCGGTGCATGCCTTCGTACAGCGTGACGCGTTCCAGCACAGGGCGCCGGAATACTTTGAGCGGGCATCCCGTATCATGCACGCCGTCGTGAGTGAACCGGTTTCGTACGCGGTTCGCAATTCGGGAGGAGATCATCTTTACGAAGCCATCCTGCCGCTGCTGTCTCCATCCACACACGAGGTCGTAGCTGGACGTGAGGGGGAGCAGTTTCAAAATATCTTCGCTGTCCTGTTGAAGGTCGCCGTCGATTTGGATGATGATCTCGCCGGACGACTGCCGAAATCCCGCATCGAGGGCGCAGGTCTTGCCGTAATTCCGGTCGAAGTGAAACACCTTAACCTGGGGATGCTGCGCCGCGAGACGATCCAGTTCCTGGCTGCTGCCGTCGCTGCTGCCGTCATCCACAAAGAGAATTTCGTAGGGGCGTGACCGCGACGATTCGTGCGAATCCATGACCTTGAAGAGACCGGCCACAAGAGGCGACAGGTTCTCCCGTTCGTCCTTGATGGGAATGATGACCGAGGCCCAGGGACTGGAACTGGACGGCGGCGTCATAATGTGCGAATGCTCCGGCAACGGCCTGTGCAAAGGGTATTCACGCGCGCATTCTAACGGATAGGGGAGGGAGCGTCAAACAAGACGCATGAGCGGAGTCACGACTTGGCCTAGTGCTTCGATGCCGCAACTGTGAACCGCATCGTGCCCATCAGGCTCATCTCGTTGACTTCCTCACCGACGTGGATTTCTACTTTATATCGGCCGGGGGGCCACCCTCCGTGAGGGGGCGACAGCTTGAGATACCCGCTATCGTCTTCTAGCGCCACATGCATGACGTCTTCGCTGATGAGCGTGCCGGTTGCAACGCCAGATACTGACTCCGGCAGGCAGCGGCCGAACACTTTGAAGCCCTGATAGTGTTGATGGAGTGAGAACACGATGAAGATGGCTGGGGTGTTCGTGGCAAACCGATCAGTCGGCCTGACCGGGACGATTTCGTGTGTTCGCTGAAACCCCAGCTGTTCTTCGAAGTCTTCCGCTGCGGTGATCAAACGAAACATCCCCTTCGGTGGGGCATCGAAATCGTACGGAGTGGCATCTTGGGCACGATTTTGAAATTCGGAGATCGGGACGTTCTCCGTCAGGGGCAGCTCTTCGGCCCAGCTGACCGGCCGGACCGATAAGACCACCAGGACTGTTAGCAGGATGCTGAAAAAGTCCGCCAGCGGCGTTCTCGCATCGCTCAGAGGCTCAATGTACCGAAGCCGAGATGAAAATCGTGATGGGCTTGCTCGTCGTGGTCATCTTGATCGTGGGCCTCGTGTTCTCGCTTCCCTTCCTGATCGATCTCAATAAATACCAAGACCAGTACAAACCGCTCATCGAAGACGCTCTCAATCGCAAGATCCAATTGCAAGATATTCGCTTGACCGTTTGGCCCAGGATCGGCGCGCGGGTGGCCGGGTTTGCCGTGCTGGATGATCCGGCCTTCGGGTCTGGTCCCTTCGCGTCGCTTGCTTCATTGGATGTGGGTGTGAAGCTGATGCCGCTGCTCAGCAGCAAGGTTGAAGTGGAAGAAATCACCCTGCGCGCCCCCGTCATTACAGTCATTAAAAACAAAGCCGGGGTTCTGAACGTATCGACGATCGGGCGTAAACGTGTCCCGGTGCCTGAAACACCCTCGCGCGCTCCGATTCCCTCGACGGAGGGTCCGCTCAAAATCCTGGCGCTGCTGGCCGTGGATCGAGTGTCCATCGACGGCGGGACGCTGACCTTCCGTGATCTGTCTGCCTCTAAACCGACCGAATACGTGTTGCAAGACATGGAGCTACTCCTGCGGGACGTTCGGCTCGGCCACACTCCGAACGTACATTTTGGGTCGCTCGTTCAGCCGTTCAACATACCGGTCAAACTCGACGGGACCTTCGGCCCGCTCAAAGAGACGATGGATATCGATGCGATCGATTTTCAGCTTGCGGTGGGAAAGACAGACTTTACCATCACGGGGAAAACCGTTGGTCGTGACGCGACGATCAACATCGGCTCGCCGGTGATCAATACCGCGAACCTTCCGGTCGCTCTTCCGTTGAAAAAACCGGTCGAGATCAAGAATTTCCAGCTTGCGGCGGAGGTGAAGGGACAAGAGGCCAGATTGAATTCCCTGTCGTTTCAGCTATTCGACGGCCAGGTGAAAGGGCAGGGAAAATTGATTGCCGGGTCCGATGTGCCGCCGTTCAACGGCGGCGTTGCAGTTCAAGGGGTGCAACTTGGTCCGGTGCTGGATGCCGTTGCAGAGACGCCGGTTTCTATCAGCGGAACGGCCGGTGCGGATCTGGCGCTGAAAGGCCGGGGGTTCTCCATGCCGGATCTGACCAAGGCTCTGGAAGGAACCGGCCACATGGCGGTGAAAGATGGAAAGATCGAAGGGGTCAATCTTTTGCAGGAAGCGATGACGATTCTGAAAGTTGCCGGGGTCACCCTGGACAATCCCAAGGCCACGGCGTTTTCGACGATCGAGACGGATCTTGTGATTAAACAGGGGATCGTCAATGTGCAGCGCCTCTTGATGGACAGCCACGATTTTCAGGCCACCGGCGGGGGCACTATCGGATTCGATCAGACGCTGAATTTGGGTGTGACATTGAATCTGTCGCAGGGGCTCAGTCAAAAGATCGCCGGTGCGTCACCGGTTGCAAAGCTGGCGCTCAAGGAAGGCCGGTTAAGTCTTCCGCTCACCATTGGGGGGACCGTCCAGGCACCGTCTTATGGGTTGGATATGAAAGGTCTGACAGGAGCTGTGCAAGAACAGGTCAAAAAGAAAGCGGAAGAAGCCATCGGTGGATTACTCAAGGGCACAACCAAACCGCAGGACTTAAAACAGCAAGGGCGCGATCTTCTCAAGGGATTGATGGGGCGGTAACACAGCCGCGCAGAGGGTAACCATGGATACAGTGACCCAATACGTCGTGCAATACGGCTTACAAGCCCTCGTGGCGATCGGCATCTTCATCGCCGGTGTCATGGCGTCCCGCTGGGCCGGAACATTTACACAACGGTCGCTCGAACGGTACGCACTCGATCCGCCGGTGCGGATGCTCATGGTTCGCATCGTCAAAATCGTGGTGTTGCTCTTCACCGCCATGATCGCCCTCCAGGCACTCGGTGTACCGATCGCACCATTAGTCGCAGGAATCAGCGTTGCCGGTGTCGGCATCGGTCTTGCGCTCCAGGGGGTGCTGAGCAATGTGATGGCCGGGCTCTCGATCATCTTCACAAAGCCGTACAAAGTGGGGGAACACATTTCCTTGCTGGGTGTCCATGGCGATGTCGTGATGGTCGACATTTTTTCCACGACCTTGGTGCACCCGGACCAGTCGCGGGTCATCATCCCCAATCGGAAGATCGTCGGGGAAATTCTGCATAACTTCGGCACCATCAGACAAGCTCATCTCACCGTTGACGTCGCCTACAAGACCGATCTGGATCGCGCGCTCGCAATCGTACGAGATGTGGTGGCGACGCATCCACATGTGCTCAAAGATCCGGCTCCTTCTGTCGGCATCAGTAGTCTTGGGCATTCGACCGTGACGATCGCCATTGAACCCTGGGTGCCGGTTGCTCAATTCAATGCCACACAGGGCGACCTGAACAAGGCAATCCTTGAACGATTGCGCGACGCACAGATTGAGTTCCCTTCCCTCCCGCTGTTTCCTGCTAGATGAAGAACTGCTTGTAGAAGCGGTTTCCCATGTCTCAGCGCAGTCGACACTCGACACAGTCGGCGATCATCCCTTCCGTCACCTTCCAGTTTCTGCCGGACTGATTCGACGGATCACACTGAGGCAGGAAAGAAGGCATATAGCCAAACCGCCTCATGGAAAACGAAGTGTCAACTATGCAACCGCATACAAAAACATTCATAACATAGGTTTCCAGCCCATTCGGCAGGATTGATGATGGGCACTGACTTTGCTAGTGCATGCACGTTGACTTAATCAACAAGCAAGATGCTCGTGGGTGCCAAGTATCTGTTCGGTCATGTCTAAAAAGAACCCTAACGTCTGAGGCCGGCTGCTCGACATTGCAGTGTGGTCGTACCCTGCAACGGTTGAGTCCAATCCATTTTCAAAGCGTGCACAATCGTAGTGTGGAGGATTCGGTGAAACAATCGTTGTGGTGTTGTCTCTTCGCGTGCTGTGCGTTGTTGATAGAGGGAACGGGCGACCGTGCGTTGGCTCAATCAGAGGGCGTCTCTACGGGCCCTGAAGTGTCCGATATCGTCACGCTGAAAGACGGCAGCGTTCTCTACGGCGAAGTTATTGAAATGTCCGGCGGGATTCTGTCCCTCAAGACAGCCTCCAGTTCCGACAACATGATCGTCACGCTGAAAGACGGCAGCGTTCTCTACGGCGAAGTTATTGAAATGTCCGGCGGGATTCTGTCCCTCAAGACAGCCTCCAGTTCCGACAACATGATTAAGATCAAATGGGATGAGGTCACGAAGCTGTCGGTCAATCATCCCGTTCCGTTTCATCTCAAAGAAGGGACGATTCTGAACGGTACCGCCACGGCAGGGCCGGATGGGAATTTGAACATCCAGGCCGAACCGCTCAAGGGATCAATGACCGTGCCGCTGACATCCGTCACGTCGGTCAATCCTCTGGCTCAGGCGCCGGTCATCTACGCAGGGAGTCTCACCGCCGGCTACTCGCAAGCGACGGGAAACAGCAAACTCCGTAACGTCAGCGTGCTCGGCGACTTTGTCGCACGGAGCGAGCAACTTCGGCTGTCGTTGCTCGGCCGCTACGTCTATGGCGACAATACCGGCACCCTCATTACTCGAAATGCCAGAGGTACGATCAAGCTCGACTTCTTCATCACCAAACGGCTGTTCTGGTTTGCGTCGGCCTACTTCGAAAACGACCACTTTCAAGATCTGAAGTTGCGGACTGCAATTTCCAGCGGACCAGGCTATCAATGGGTCGACCGGGGAGACTTTGGCGGTATGCTGAAAGACATGACGGCCTACACGGAAGCCGGTTTGGCCTATTTCAATGAAGATTTCCGCGTCGCGTCGGATGCCGCGAGTTTCCGCGCGCGCGTGTCGACGAAGTGGAATTGGCCGGTATTCGACGATCGCATCGTGCTCTATCACTACAACGAAGTCTTCCCCTCCCTCCAGAACGCCTCGAATTTCTTTTTCACAATGGATAACGGCGTTCGCGTCAAAATATTAGGAGGGCTGGCCAGCGGGTTCCAAGTGACGACACGCTACAATAATCGACCGCCTGCCGGCACGACCGATACCGATAACTTGTATCTCTTTACGCTGGGCTATACCTTCGATACCACACGGAAGCGGTAAGCAGAAGGGTTAATCGCATGGTGAACCGGGCTCGTCAAGGAGAAGGACTATGCTGAAAGAGTTCAAAGAGTTTGCCATCAGGGGCAATGTTCTGGATATGGCGATCGGTGTGATTATCGGCGGCGCCTTCGGGAAGATTGTGTCGTCGCTCGTCAGCGACGTGCTCATGCCTCCCCTTGGGCTGTTGATGGGCAAGGTAGATTTTTCCAGCCTCTTTGTCGATTTGTCCCGCACGTCTCCGCCATCGTTAGCCGCGGCGAAGGCCGCCGGAGCCCCGACGCTCAACTACGGAGTGTTTCTCCAAAGCGTCTTCGACTTTGTCATCATCGCCTTCGTCATCTTCATGTTGGTGAAGCAAGTCAACCGGTTTAAGAATGAAGCGCCTCCATCTCCACCGCCTGCTCCGCCAGCGCCGACCAATGAGGAGAAATTGTTGACGGAAATCCGTGATCTGTTGAAGAGCCGCCCGTAGAGTTCCCATCCAAACCAGAATGATAACGTTGCGGGATGATGCCCGGTCAATGGAGAGGAAAAGATCATCATGGAACATGTACAACTGCCATAGTAGTAACAGGGCTGGCGGCGCTTGAGCGAGAACGTCAAAGGAGCTCTTGGACGCTCGTGCCAACAGTGCTAAGCAGGCGCTGCGGGACGGCGGACTCACCAGCAACCTGTCGTCTGCAGGCCATGGAGAGACCAGTCCAGGCGCGAGCAACAACACGACAGCGGGACGAGCCAGGAATCGCCTGGTCCGGGTCGTCGTTAAGTAGGATAGAGGCGGATTGTTATTGCTACCTGTGCCTGTAGTAACGAAGGGGCTCTTCCCGTTGGGGAGAGCCCCTTTCTCTTGCTCGATGCCCACTAAGATTCCCCCAAAAGCTAGAGCCCAAGCTCAGATAGCCCAGGGTGATCATCGGGGCGGCGGCCGATGGGCCAGAGATACTGGCGATCATTCTCGGAGATCGCCAGGTCATTAATACTCGCGAGTCGTCGGTGCATCAGGCCATTATCGTCGAATTCCCAATTCTCGTTCCCGTAGGATCGGAACCAGTGTCCAGTGTGGTCTTGCCACTCGTACGCGAAGCGCACAGCGACTCGATTCCCTTGCCAGGCCCACAGTTCTTTGATGAGGCGGTACTCCAGCTCCTTGCTCCACTTCCGAGTTAAGAACCGAACGATAGCCTCCCGACCCGACAAGAACTCCGAACGGTTTCGCCATGTGCTATCCACCGTATATGCCAGCGACACCTGTTCGGGGTCACGCGTATTCCAAGCATCCTCTGCCATGCGGACTTTCTGGATGGCAGTTGCCTGAGTGAAGGGTGGAACAGGTGCTCGTGCGTTCGTGTCTGACGACATAGGGCCTCCAGGCTTATGCCTAGCAGTCGAGAATCAAAACATTATCTTCCTGTCAGGTGGATGGAGTACTCGGCTCGTCTCTCGCTGCACGTAGCTCGGCCTCTAGTTCGGTAATGCGTGCCCGCAAGGATCCTGCGAGTTCTTCGACATCCTCTATCGAGTACCGTGGTGTGATGTACTTCGGGCAGTTCCAATCGAATGACACGACATCAATGAAGACCAGCCGTTCCACTGCCGACTGCATCTTTGGATCAGTGATCTGCGTAACAAGTTCCGGATGTTTACGAGCATCCTCGACGCGGGCATGGCCAAGAATCTTCAAGCGCGCCCGGTTCTGGTAGTCCATGAGAAACAGTGCCACACGGTCGTTCACGGAAACGTTGCCGGTCGTGAGCAGCTGGCGGTTGCCCTTATAGTCGGCGAAAGCCAGCGTTGTTCCGTTTACCGCCCGTAAGAACCCCTTGGGCCCCCCGCGATGCTGAATGTAGGGCCAGCCGGTTTCACTGATCGAACCGAGATAGAAGCTGTCTCGATTCGCAATGAACTCTGCCTCGTCGTGGGTCAGTGGGTCGCGCTCGGGGGCGTCTGCGATGTGTACAGCCCTTCCGTAGTACTGGCTTTGTGCTCGGCGTACAGCTTCCGTCATCGTCAACTCTAAGTACTTCAATGCCATGGTCTTGTTCTCCCTGCTGAGAGGACATGACGACGAGTCTCGTCGCATGCCCTCTCATACTCAATTTCAGAACACGATCGTATTCCACCCCTCGGCCACGTATCGGCGCAGACTCAAAAGCCCTGCGGTTCCAGATAAGGCATGGTCCTTCACAATCGGTACGCCACAGGCCTTGACGCTTTCTGTTGCCCCGAAGACTTCTGCGCAACCGCATGAGGCCCCTTGCACGACATCGCGCACCGCATTGTAGAGGCTGTTGGCGGGATGTGAGAGTTTGGTCAAATCAGCCGGCCACCTTGTGCCGGTTCCGTTGAACACGACGGCAACTTCGTCGCCCTTCTGCTTACATTCAGCTGCCAGCGCTAGCGCGTTAAAGACTCGCCCCAGTGCTTCTTCGGAACCACTCTTCGGATCGGACAGAATAATGATCGCTGTTTTCATAAGTCTCCTTTGATGAAATGACGACCACGAGATTGTGGATGTCTGTTGGGACCTGCGCTGTTCGGTGTATCGACCGCTCTATCCAACCACTATGGCAAGGTCAATGCCACGTGCCACGACGATCAGTGACGGGACATAAACTGTTGGCGAGACAAGGAGTTGTCGAACTGATCACGATTAGATGAAACGGAAGGAAAAAGAGATGCCGCCACGAGATGCCGTGGAACTACGATATGTCGTGGGAATGGAACGGTTGATTTGTAGCTATGCGATGGGGCGAGACTTCTTTATGCCGAGTTTCTGCATCCGGGATCGAAGCGTGTTGGGGTGGAGTCCCAGTCGAGTTGCGGCGCCTTGATTTCCTTCAATAACCCAATGTGTATCCTGAAAAACGTGGAGGATGTGGGTTCGTTCGACTGCTTCCAAAGAATCAGAGGTCTGCGGAATCGGGGCTGCATTCCCTTGGAGCAGCACGTTGTCGATCTGAAGCAGTGGCCCATTTGTGAGGATCGTGGCCCGTTCGATCACATTCTCCAACTCCCGGATGTTGCCAGGCCAGGCATACTTCATCAGGCGATCCATGGTTGAGTGAGAGACGCCGTCGATCTTCTTGCCGAGCTTGTGTGAGAACTTGGCGACAAATCGGTCGACCAAGAGCGGGATATCCGACGCACGAGCGGACAGGGGCGGCATGTCGATCGGAAAGACATTCAGCCGGTACAGGAGATCAGCCCGGAAGGAACCGGCCTTCACCGCCGCATGAAGATCACGATTCGTGGCGGCAATGACTCGCACATCAACGTTGATCGAATGACCGCTGCCGACTCGTTCGATCTCCCGCTCCTGTAACACCCGCAACAGTTTGACCTGAGCAT
>JABMDH010000013.1:22366-30126 GCA_015904075.1 Nitrospira sp. | reverse complement strand
GCCCCGCAATTCACCTTTACCAGCGAGCGAGTTTTTCTCCGGCTCAGGTTGTGAATGGCTCTGGCCATCAGCTCCTTGCCGGTTCCTGTATCTCCCCGGATGAGGACCGTCGAATCCGTCGGTGCGACCTGTTCAACGAGTCGGAGCACAGATTTGATGTGCTGGTTCTCCCCGACGATCTCCTCAAAATTGTGATTGAGTTTGATCTCTTCGCGAAGATAGCGGTTCTCCGCCTCAAGTCGAGTCTTGAGTTGCGCAACTTCCGTAAAGAGCTGCGCGTTCTTGATTGCAATCGCGGCTTGGTTGGCAAAGATTGACAACCGTTCGATCTCTGCTTCGCTTAACGGTCTGCGCCCAAACATCGCGATGACGCCGAGCAGCTCCCACTGGAATTTCAAGGGGTAGCCGGCAAAGGAGTGGAGCCCGTTGTCTTGCATCCATTGTTTGTTCGGAAGCCGGTCGTCGCCGAGCACATCGTTCGTATGCATCGATCCGTAGCCTTGGGCGATTTTCCCGATCTTGAGCTCGCCCAGCGGAATACGGCGGTATTCTCCGTCGAGATTGGAATACAGCCCTGCGCTTGCCTCAAGATGCAGGCACCGATCCCGATTGGTGCAGTCGGCAGCCTTATGACAGTGAGCGCACAGATCCCCCGGGCCCAGCAGCCATATACGGGCGAAGGCTGCATCCAGTTCCTCGACCAATCCTTGTGTGATTGTGGTGAGTACGGACGGCAGATCGAGACTGGACACCATTTGGGTCGCGATGCGCTCCAAGATCTGCTGGTTATTACGGGAAGGAGAGGAAGAATTGTCCATCGTGCCGGTTTCCTATCGCGACGAAGAACGGAGACGAGCACGATAGGAGGGAGGCCGCGGATTGTCAATTCCGGACTAACTGTACTGATCCCACGTGTCGCACTGCTTGATGGCCCAATAGACGGCCTCTTTGAGTTTCTTGAGGGTCATATTGTCGGGCTCGTAAATGGCTTGCAGTTTCTTGTCGAGGTCATACAGCGGTTGGATCGAGCGCTTGTCGGGGATCTTGCCGAGTGCCCAGGCCACTTCCGTGAGGATCGTCCAGTCGGTCTTGGGATCTTGCAGTTTTGCGAGCAACGGCAGCACAACAGACGCATCGCCTGCGATGCCCCCGATCTGCCCCAGCCCTTTCGCTGCAGCTGCCTGGACTTCCACCTGGGGCGCTGTGGTCATGATTTCAATCAGAAGAGGAATGCTTTCCCTGCCGAGATTGCCCATTGCCACGAGCGCCTGCTTGGCGAGATCACGATCCTTCAACGCCGCTTTGAGCTTGGGCATTGCTTCGTCGGCCTGCATCTCTCCCAGAAGCGAGATTATTTTTATTTTTCTGGCCTGGCTCGTGTCTGCTGAGTCCAGCAATTTCAGCAGGCGGTCCGGATGGCCCCATTCGGATGCCAGGAGGAGAGGGAACTCGTATTTTTCCAGTGCTTCCTGCAACTTGGACAGTGCATAGACGCCGGGATCGGTTGCCTGTGCAGCCTGGGCGGTAGCCACGGCATCCTCAAACTCTGTCCGCACCTCTTTTTGCCATTTGATCTTCATGCCGCCCAGGATATAGGTGAGCTGGCAGGCGGGCCCTTTCCAGAGTCGAGACGGGGCATCAGGGAGATCTGCATCTCCTCCCGCAGCTGTAGTGCCTTCCCATGTTTTGTGCTGTTCGCATTTGATGCGGAACAGCACGTCATGGGGCTTACTGGGATCAAGAATGACCTGGTAGCCTACTTCTTTAAGACGTTCAGTTGCTGCGTTGGCGAGAGAGACGGAGTCCGCACGGCCTTTGTCTGTGAGGGCGATGGCTTCAACTAATACCGTGTGAATCTTTTCCAGCTGGGCTTTTTGCTCAGAGGTGAAATGTTCCCGGTAGGCCCAGGCTGGCACAAGCGCACAGCAGAACGATAGGACGAGGGTATAGCCGATCACGGTGAATAGCGGTGGCAGCGAGGCGCCCGTAACCCTCATCACCACTCTCAGTATTGAGTATTTGCCTCTTGTTCCCATCGTGTTTCCATTATACCCCGACACAGGACGATTACGAGAAGAGTGCCGTGAGATCGCGCATTGACAGATCCGGTCCCGCAATGATAACTTTCCGCTCTCATTTTCGCGCGTTTCGCGCGAGAGTGTGTACTTTGTCTCACGATAGAGCGAGTGGATCAGGACAGTGATTAAGACAGCAGTTGCGCGGCGTTACGCACAGGCGCTCTTCGAGCTTCTCGATCAATCCAATATCGAAGCGACTCGGGGGACCCTCAATGGCCTGAGCCAGGCTATGCAGGACTCCGTCTCGCTCCGGCACGTCATTGCGTCTCCGGCGTTCAGCCTCGAAGACAAGATTGCCGTCCTAACGGAACTGGGCGGCCGGTTGAGCTGCCCCCCGGTCGGGAAGGCCTTCTTGGCCCAGTTGGTCAGGAAGAATCGCGCCGCATTTCTGCCGGAAATCGCAGAGGCCTTTGCCAGGCTGGTTGATCAATTAAAGGGGACCCAGCCGGTCACGGTGTTTTCGGCCGCTGCCCTGTCCGCAGCTGAGCAGCAACAGATGAAGAAGCGCCTCAGCGACACGCTGAAGCGAGATGTCGATATTACCTTTCAAACCGATGCGAGTTATTTGGCCGGGGTCAGGATTCAGATCGGAAGCGCCGTGGTCGATAGCACCGTTCGTGGGCGTCTGAAAGACATCGAGTCATTGCTGACGCACGAATAACGGTTGCGCAGACATGATGGTGTGGAATCGCTGACGAGCGGGTCACTACGGGGCCGACTAAGGAGTAGCCATGCAGATCAAAGCGGATGAAATTAGTGCAATCATCAAGGAGAAGATTCAAGGCTTCGACAAACAGGTCGATGTCAAGGAAACCGGGTGGCGATCGGCCAGAAACGATCGACCGTCGCGCGCGTCGTCAAGACCCTCGAAGAAAACCATGCAATGGAATACAGCATGGTCGTCTCGGCCAGCGCCAGTGATCCGGCCCCGATGCAGTTCTTGGCGCCCTTCGCCGGCGCCGCGATCGGCGAGTACTTCCGCGATAACGGGAAGCACGCGCTGATTGTCTACGACGATTTGTCCAAGCATGCCGTGGCCTATCGCGAATTGTCCTTGTTGCTTCGCAGACCGCCGGGCCGCGAAGCCTATCCCGGCGACGTGTTCTATCTCCATTCACGGTTGTTGGAGCGGGCGGCAAAACTGAGCGAGAAGCTCGGCGGAGGCAGTCTGACCGCCTTGCCGATCATCGAGACACAAGCCGGTGACGTGTCGGCCTATATTCCGACGAACGTTATTTCGATTACCGACGGCCAGATCTATCTGGGCAGCGATTTGTTCTACTCCGGGATTCGCCCCGCGATTAACGTCGGTCTGTCGGTCTCCCGTGTCGGCGGGTCGGCCCAGATCAAGACGATGAAACAGGTGGCCGGTACCCTCCGGTTGGATCTCGCGCAATATCGAGAAATGGCCGCCTTTGCCCAGTTCGGCAGCGAACTCGACAAGGCTACGCAAATGCAGCTTGCGCGCGGCGTGCGCATGGTCGAGCTCTTGAAGCAGGGACAGTACAAGCCCATGCCGGTCGCCGATCAAGTCCTGTCGATCTATGCGGGCGTCAACGGCTTCCTTGACGATGTGCCGGTCGATAAAGTGCAGCAGTTCGAGGCGGATTTTCTGCACTATGTGCAGCAGAATCATCCTGAGCTCAAAAAGGAAGTCGCCAGCATCGGTAAGATCGACGACAAGGTCGGCGGCAGGCTCAAGGAAATTCTGGCGGCCTTCAAACAGAAGATGGGATACGGGGCCAAAGCGTAAGCACAGGACTGAGTATCGAGGACTCAGGACTGAGACGGACGGCCGTGAGCCGGGTTACAACCTCAGTCCTCAGCACGCAGTCCACAGCCCTAATAGAAAACGATGCCTAGCCTTCAATCGCTACGCCGCAAGATTGCGGCATTTAAGAATACGCAGAAGATCACCAAGGCCATGAAAATGGTCGCGGCAGCGAAGCTCAAACGCTCGCAGGACCGCATCCTGGCGGCTCGCCCCTATGCGCATAAGATGCGGGCTGTCTTGAGCAACCTCAGTCGGCGAGTGAATCGTTCGGCTCATCCGCTCTTGCAGAAGCGCGAGGGGAAAAAGATCGAAGTCCTGGTCATTACCAGCGACCGCGGACTGTGCGGCGGATTCAACGGCAATATTGTCCGGAAGAGCGCAGAGTTTCTGCGCCAATGCGAAGCTCAGGGGTTGACGGTGGGGGTCAGCATTGTCGGACGAAAGGGCCGTGATTATTTCCGGCGTCGAGCCTGGCCGATCCGGCACGAGTGGACCGGCGTGTTCGACAAGTTGAGCTTCGAGCATGCCATTGATATCGGCGGCGACCTTACCGATAATTTCGTGAAGGGCACGTTCGACGAACTGCATGTCGTGTACAACGAATTCAAGTCGGCCATTCAACAGCGGGTCATTGTGGAGAAGCTGTTTCCGGTGGATACGGCAGCCGAATTCGGCACAGCTCCGGCCGAAGGGGTCGCCTCAGGCGCGTACCTCTATGAACCGGATGAAGCGGGGCTCCTCAATGCTCTGGTGCCGAAGCACTTTCAGGTTCAGGCATACCGGATTCTCTTGGAATCGGCTGCGGCCGAACACGGCGCCCGCATGGCCGCGATGGATGGCGCGACGCGCAATGCCGGCCAGTTGATCAAGAAGGTCACACTTTACTACAACAAGACCAGACAGGCGGCGATCACAAAAGAATTGATGGATATCGTCGGCGGCGCCGAGGCTCTCAAGTAAAGTGTTGAGTGCTCAGTTGTAAGTGTTGAGTTTTTGAAGCGCGCACAACTCACAACTTATAACGTATAAGAAAATAGAGGAGCGACATGAGTACAGGAAAAGTCATTCAAGTCATCGGACCGGTCGTAGACGTCGAGTTCCCTCCCGGGCAATTGCCGGATATCTACAATGCCCTTAAGGTGACGAAGGAAGAGAACAAGGCGGCGGGGACTCCCGCCATTCGGATTACCTTGGAAGTGGCCTCGCATCTCGGTGAAAACCGTATCCGCAGCATCGCGATGTCCACAACCGACGGACTCACACGCGGGATGGATGTGGTGGATACGGGTGCCGCCATTTCAGTCCCTGTTGGCCGTGAGACCCTCGGTCGTCTCATGAATGTGCTCGGCGAACCGGTCGATGAAAAGGGACCGATCAAGACGAAGAAAACCTATCCGATCCACCGGCCTGCTCCGAAGCTGGAAGATCAGGAGACCAAAACCGAGGTGCTGGAAACCGGCATCAAGGTCGTCGATTTGCTCGAGCCCTATAGTAAGGGCGGCAAGGTCGGGCTCTTCGGTGGCGCCGGTGTCGGCAAGACCGTCATCATCATGGAGCTCATCAATAACATCGCGTTGCACCACGGCGGATTTTCCGTATTTGCCGGTGTCGGTGAACGGACTCGTGAAGGAAACGATCTCTGGCATGAAATGATGGAGTCGAAAGTCATCGATCCGGATGACTTTTCAAAATCCAAGGCTGCGTTGGTCTACGGCCAGATGAATGAACCGCCGGGTGCGCGTCTTCGCGTCGGTCTTACCGGGTTGACCGTTGCGGAATATTTCCGTGACGAAGAGAATCAGGACGTGCTGCTCTTTGTCGACAACATTTTCCGGTTTACCCAGGCCGGTTCTGAGGTGTCTGCATTGTTGGGCCGGATGCCGTCAGCGGTCGGCTATCAACCGAACCTCTCGACCGAAATGGGCGCGCTGCAAGAGCGGATTACTTCGACGAAGCGCGGATCGATCACGTCTGTTCAGGCCATCTATGTACCTGCCGACGACTTGACCGATCCGGCGCCGGCCACTGCATTTGCACACTTGGATGCCACGACAGTGTTGTCGCGGCAATTGGCGGAGTTGGGCATTTATCCAGCCGTCGATCCGCTGGATTCCACCTCACGCATTCTTGACCCACAGGTGATCGGCGAGGAACATTACAAGGTGGCCCGCGGCGTGCAGTCTGTGTTGCAGGTCTCGTCCATCGGCGGGAAAGAACGGCCCGGTCTCGTCCATCGATTGGATAAGGAGACATCCGGCGTCATGGTCATTGCCAAGACCGATCAGGCGCATCGCCACCTTGCCGCACAATTTAAACTCCATACCATCACGCGGGTGTACGAGGCCTTAATCTGGGGTGTCCCAAAGAAAGTCCGCGGTTTGATTGAATTGGCCATCGGGCGAGACTCGAAGGAACGCAAGAAATTTTCAGCCCGCACGGCGCGGCCGAAAGAATCCGTGACCGAATACCACGTCGACCGCCGGTATGGCAAACTGGCCGCGCATGTTTTGCTTTATCCGCGCACCGGGCGCACGCATCAACTGCGGGTTCATCTCACATCCCTGGGGCATCCCATTCTAGGGGATCAGACCTACGGTGGGAAAAAGGTGTGTGCCGTCGATTCGATCGAAATTCCGCGTGTGATGCTTCATGCCAGGACATTGGGGTTTCAGCATCCCAGGACCGGAGAGACTCAAGAGTTTACCAGGCCCTTTCCAACGGATATGGAGACTGTGTCTCAGGCGATTGAACACTTGACTGATGACGGGCGTGCGGACGCGACTACGTAGGAAAGGCTATGCAGACTGCCGACATTCTTGATGTGATTGGAGGCTTGACCTCTCGGCTCAAGCTATATGCCGCTAAACTGCCTCCGATTGTCCATTTGTCGACTATGCCGGCTGGTATAAAGCCTCAGCTAGAAGCGATTGAAGACTATGAGGAGTTGGTGTCACGCATCAGGGCGCAGAGCGCAGGGACTCCATACAGAAGTCTCAATGATTCGCTGATCGAATCTCTTGAAGCATTCGAAGCCGGCAGGTTATTGGGGGCGGTGCAGTCCCTGTTGGCCTTGCTCGATCAATTGGAACGGATGAAACTGGACCAGGAGATCGAAGTCGGGCGACTCGATGAGAAGCACGTGGCCGACTACCGGGCCGCTCTCCACAAGATTTTACCCGGCAACAAACCTGAGTTAGACGGTGCAGGACGTGGGATGTGAAGCCGAGTGGAGCGGAACGTTTCCCGTAACCCTCTCACCTATTCCTGCTTAGTGTCCCATCTTTGGACCGGTAGCATTCGGGCCCTCTGTCACCAGCTTGAAGCGAACAAGCGCGCCACAGTGGGGACATTTCCCGCGGATTGTGCCTTCGTCCAAGAGCTCATACTGATCAGCTGTCAACCACATAAGCTGGAAACATTTGTGGCAGCTACGGACTTGCGTTGACATAGTTTTCCTCGTACACTCCGCTTGCGGCGAATGCCCAAACGTACAAGATAATGTAGTACAAGATGCCTCGAACCCTCAAGCCCGTCATCACCTTTTCAGAAAAGAAAGATCTCTCCGCCGCTCAGCTGCTTCGGCTCTTTCATCAAGCCCCCTGGGCAACGCATCGAACGATCGAGGACGCCAAGGAGATGCTTCGCCACACCGATGTTGCGCTCTGCGCATGGGACGGCGATCTTTTGGTCGGATTCGGTCGCGTGCTGACGGATTTCGTCTATCGGGCGACGATTTGGGATGTCATCGTCGATAAGGCCTACCAGAAGCAAGGTATCGGCACTGCTGTCGTTCAGCGTATTCTCGACCACCCTCGCCTCAAGAAAATCGAGCTGTTTTGGCTCTGTACCAGGCGCCCAGGTTTTTATGAGAGACTGGGATTTAGCTCTCAAGAACAGACCGGGATGGT
>JABMDH010000013.1:12655-22266 GCA_015904075.1 Nitrospira sp. | reverse complement strand
CAGATGAATGAACCACCGGGGGCGCGTCTTCGCGTCGGTCTGACCGGGTTGACCGTCGCGGAATATTTCCGTGATGAAGAGAATCAGGATGTGTTGCTGTTCGTAGACAACATCTTCCGGTTTACTCAGGCCGGCTCGGAAGTCTCCGCGTTGCTCGGCCGGATGCCGTCGGCCGTCGGGTATCAACCGAATCTCTCGACCGAAATGGGCGCGTTGCAAGAGCGCATTACCTCGACGAAGCGCGGATCGATCACGTCCGTTCAGGCCATCTATGTGCCAGCCGACGACCTGACCGATCCGGCGCCGGCCACTGCATTTGCGCACTTGGATGCAACGACGGTGTTGTCACGGCAATTGGCGGAGTTGGGCATTTATCCAGCCGTCGATCCGCTGGACTCCACCTCACGCATTCTCGACCCACAGGTGATCGGTGAGGAGCATTACAAGGTAGCTCGCGGTGTGCAGTCTGTGTTGCAGCGATACAAAGACCTTCAAGACATTATCGCCATTCTCGGCATGGACGAATTATCCGAGGATGACAAGATGGCCGTGGCTCGGGCGCGCAAGATCCAACGGTTCCTCTCACAACCATTCCATGTGGCAGAAGCCTTCACAGGCGCACCAGGAAAGTATGTCAAGCTGAAGGACACCGTCCGCAGTTTCAAGGAAATTCTGGAAGGCAAGTACGATCACTTGCCGGAGCAGGCGTTCTACATGGTTGGACCGATCGAAGAAGTCATTGCGAAAGCGGAGAAGATGGGAGTGAAGGTATAGAGAGTCGGGCGAACCGAGCGTCCTCCGTGCTCGCGCAACGCGCGGTCTCAGAAGACCCTCGTTGCATGCGCGCAGTCGAGGACGCATCGCTTGCCCGGCTGCTGGTGATGAGGGAAGGCTGAGGGAAGAATGGCGGGAAAGATTCTGTTAGAAGTGGTGACGCCGGAGAGACAGCTGCTGAGCCAGCAGGTGGATGAAGTCATTGCGCCAGGCTCGGAAGGCGAGTTTGGCGTATTGCCGGGACACTGTCATTTTCTCTCGACCTTGAAGATCGGAGAGCTTCGGTATCGAGTGGGCGATCAAACGAGTCATATGGTGATTCTCTGGGGCTATGCGGAAGTGACGCCGACCAAAGTCACCGTCATGGCCGAAATTGCAGAGAAGGCGGAGGACATCGATATCGAGCGTGCTACGGCCAAGGTGGAAGAGGCCGAACAACGGCTCCAGGCAGGAGGCCTGCCTTCCGAAGTGAAAGAAGCCCAGATGAGTCTCGAAAAAGCCCGTCTTCGCAAGAAGATTGCCGAACGCACCCGTAAGACCGGCCACGCCTGATCCCACCCCCTCGGGTTTTCCTCCGTACGAGCGCAGTTGAATCTGGCTGTTCCCTCCAGTAGCGTGGGTCTCCATGATCACGGAATTTCTCATCACGGCCGGTGAACAGCCGAAACGGTTGGATGTCTTTCTCGTCAACCACGAACGGGATATGTCGCGGTCTGCGCTTCAGCGGTTGATCGAACTCGGCCGTATCCGTATCAACAATGCCATAGTCAAGCCCAGCCAGAAGATCAAGCCCGGTGACAAGATTACGATGGATGTGCCGAAGCCGGAACCGCTCGCACTCAAGGGCGAGGCCATTCCATTGGATGTCCTGTATGAAGATGACGCGCTGCTCATTCTGAATAAGCCGGCGGGGATTGTCGTGCATCCGGCACCCGGCAATTGGACCGGAACATTGGTGAATGCATTGCTTCATCACTTCCAAACGTCCGGAGGGACAGTCTCATCCATCGGTGGAAAGGAACGGCCCGGTCTTGTGCATCGGTTGGATAAGGAGACATCCGGCGTCATGGTGATCGCCAAAACCGATCAGGCGCACCGTCATCTTGCCGCACAATTTAAACACCACACCATCACGCGGGTGTACGAAGCCTTAATCTGGGGCATCCCAAAGAAGGGCCGTGGTTTGATTGAATTGGCCATCGGGCGTGATTCGAAGGAGCGCAAGAAATTTTCTGCCCGCACGGCGCGGCCTAAAGAATCCGTGACCGAGTACCACGTCGACCGTCGGTATGGCAAACTGGCTGCGCATGTCTTGCTCTATCCGCGCACCGGGCGCACACATCAATTGCGGGTCCATCTGACGTCCCTGGGCCATCCCATTCTAGGCGATCAAACCTACGGTGGGAAAAAGGTGTGTGCGGTCGATTCCATCGAGATTCCGCGTGTGATGCTTCATGCCAGGACATTGGGGTTTCAGCATCCCACGACCGGAGAGGTTCAAGAGTTTACCCGGCCCTTTCCAGTGGATATGGAGACCGTGTCTAAGGCGATTGAACACTTGACCCATGACGGGCGTATAGACGCGACCATTTAGGAAAAGCCATGCAGACTGCCGACATGCTGGATGTGATTGGAGGACTGACCTCTCAGCTTAAGCTGTATGCAGCCAAGTTGCCTCCAATTGTCCATTTGTCGGCTGTGCCTGCCGGCATAAAACCGCAGCTCGAAGCGATTGAAGACTATGAGGATCTGGTGTCACGCATCAGGGCGCAGAGCGCAGGGACTCCATACAGAAGCCTCAACCATTCGTTGATCGAATCTCTCGAAGCGTTCGAAGCCGGCAGGTTGTTGGGAGCGGTTCAGTCCCTTTTAGCCTTGCTCGATCAATTGGAGCGGATGAAACAGGACAAGGAGATTGAAGTCGGGCGACTCGATGAGAAGCACATGGGCGACTATCGCGCTGCTCTCCACAAGATTCTACCCGGCAACAAACCTGAATTAGACGGTGCAGGACGCGGGATGTGAAACACAGTTGAGCCGAACGTTTCCACTCACTCGTTCCTGCTTAGTGGCCCATCTTTGGACCGGTCGCATTCGGGCCCTCTGTCACCAGCTTGAAGCGAACCAGCGTGCCACAGTGGGGACATTTCGCACGGATTGTGCCCTCATCCAAGAGCTCATACTGATCAGCTGTCAGCCACATGAGCTGAAAACATTTCTGGCAGCTACGGACTTGCGTTGACATAGTTTTCCTCGTACACTCCGCATGCGGCAAACGACCGCACGTACAAGATAATCTAGTACAAGATGCCTCCAACCCTCAAGCCCGTCATCACCTTTTCAGAAAAGAAAGATCTCTCCGCCGCTCAGCTGCTGCGGCTGTTTCATCAAGCTCCCTGGGCAAAGCATCGAACGATCGAAGACGCCAAGGAGATGCTTCGTCATACTGACGTCGCGCTCTGTGCATGGGACGGCGATCTGTTAGTCGGATTCGGTCGCGTACTGACGGATTTTGTCTATCGGGCAACGATTTGGGATGTCATCGTCGACAAGGCCTATCAGAAACATGGTATCGGTACTGCCATCGTTCAGCGTATTCTCGACCACCCTCGCCTCAAAAAGATCGAGCTGTTTTGGCTTTGTACCAGGCGCCCCGGTTTTTATGAAAGACTGGGATTTAACTCGCAGGAACAGACCGGGATGGTCTGGAGCCGGAGCAAGCAGGCCCGTTCGGAGTAGTACGGCATAGAACAAGCCCCGCAACTTAGCAGGATGCTGAAACGTCCGCCAGCGGCGTTCCCTGCCTTCGCCGAAGCGCTTCGCGCAGGCAGGTCGCATCGCTCAGAGGCTCAACGTACTGAAGCATACGCCGCGCCCCTTCGCTCGCTGCGGCCTTGCTGGACGGCCATTTTGAGCATCCTGAGACTTTGACACTGTCCGCACTATTCGACGAGAATTCCAGGATATCTTATGCCCGAAGTGAGTTTTTCCGCAGCATGTTAGTAAGAACCCGAACGACGACGCATTCCAATCGTTTACGCGAGTGCCGTCGATCCTGGCATGGCCGTCGTTACGTTTGTACGCCATTTCTACATTGAGGGCGAACTGTTGGTTGAGCATGTAATCGGCGCCCCACCCAAGTCGCCAGGCGAAGGTGTTACTGGGACTGATGCGATTGCCGCCCTCTTCCCCGAAGCTATTGACGTTCACGCCGAAACTCATGTTGACGTAGGGCACGACCGGTCCAAGCTTGACGGGCCGAAGCTCAACGGTCGGCAATACCGACACCGTGTCTTGATGCCCCAGATCCGTGTCTCCAAACGTCCGTTCCCGATCAACCCCATGGCGTTCCCACTCCAGCATCATGCCCATCAAAAGCCAGGTGTTCAGGCTATACATGGCTTGGAAGTTCACCAAGGGGCCGACATCTGTCGAACTCCGAAAACTGTCCGTCAGCGTCTGCGTCAAGGGCGTAAACCCGGCACGCGCGCCGAGGACCCATTTTCTCGCCTCGATGCCGCCGAAGCTCTGTTTGCTGTCCTCTGCCACCGCCCGGGGAACAGGGGCCACGATTGAGACCATGCTTGCCAGGGCACACCCGATTACACAAGTTCGCAGTGCTTGAATTCGCATATCGTTCATCCTCCGATCTGTCCAAGAGACGATCTGTCATAGCCTAATTCGCTTCGCACAGCAAGTGCGAGACAGCCGGCCATGCAGCCTCCGCATTCATGGGCGGTACGGTGCTCAGAAATCATCATCTCAGTGGGCATGAGCGGGAGCGGTGCGTTTTGCTTTTTTTGGAGAGAGCAGGACCGAAAGAAAAAACACCGTTGTGGCGAGGAGCACAATCGCAGGCCCTGAAGGCACGTCCCAGAATGCGGAGATCATCACGCCGGCTACTGATGTCGTCGTGCCGATGATGACGGAATAGAGGGTCAGGGTCATAAGGCTGTGCGTGAGTTGATATGCCGTCGAAGCCGGAATCAGGATCATGGCAAACACGAGGATGGCGCCGACGGTTTTCAGCGATACGACGACGGTGAGGGCGACGAGCGTCAGGAGGAGAAAGAAGATGGCGCGGGCCGGAATGCCGGACGCGTCCGCCATCTCTTGATCGAAGGCGATAAAGTACAGTTCTTTTGAGAAGATCAGGATGAGTCCAAGGACGAGAATGGCCAATCCGCCGATCACGCGCAGTTCATCGCTGCTCACCGACAGCACGCTGCCGAATAAATAGCCGTACACTTCGGCGTTATAGGTTTTCATCAGGCCGATGAACAGGATGGCCAGTGCCATTGTGGCGGTGTAGAGAATGCCGATCGAAACGTCCAGCTTCATTCGGCCTCTCTCTTCAACCCATCCGGTGATCCACACGGTCGCAAGTCCGAACAGAATGGCCAGCAACAACGGCGGCCAGCCCATCAAATAACCCAGCGCGACTCCGGCAAACGCCGCGTGTGACGTGCCGGCCCCTACAAAGGCGAGGCCGCGTAGAACAACGAACACCCCGACGACCGAACAGAGCCCGCCCACCATCGCCGCCGCGAGGAGAGACCGTTGCATGAAGTCGTAGGTCAGGAGTTCCAGCATCGTAATCTGCCAGCTCTTCAGTGATGGTGATGGTAGTCCTCAACGATCACGAGATCTTTTTCCGTGATCACCAGGTCTTTGCCATAGACCGCGCTGAGGATGTCCGGTTTGAGGACATCGGCGGGCGGGCCGGCGGCGTAGAGCCTGGTCTTGAGGAGCACCAGCCGATCGACGCGGGAGCGGATCATGTTGATGTCATGAGTGATCAACAGTACGGTCAACTTCAATTCTTCGTGCAGGTGTTGAACGAGCTCGATGACGTTATGTTGCGTCGTGATATCCAGCCCGGTGGTGGGCTCGTCCAACAGCAACACTTTCGGTTGTTGCGCTAATGCCCGCGCGATGAATACGCGTTGCTGCTGGCCTCCTGACAAATGGCCAAGTGCGGTATCTTTGTGTCCCTCCATCGATACGTGCGCCAGTGCCGCCATGGCGATTTCACGGTCGTTGGCTCCTGGACGGCTGAACAATCCGAGTGCTCCGTAACGGCCCATCATGACTGTTTCGAGCACCGTGACCGGAAAATTCCGATCCACAACGCCTTTCTGCGGGAGATAGCCGATTTTCGCACGGTGATGACATCGTAATTTGTCGCAGGCACAGTCGAAAATGTGAAGATGGCCCTCAATCGGAGCCATGAGTCCCAAGACCGCCCTGCAGAGAGTGGTTTTCCCCGATCCGTTCGGACCGATGACTCCGACAAACTCGCCGGCATCGATGGACAGCGAAATGTCCTTGAGCGCAATGACGCCGGAAAATCCGAATGATGCGTGGTCGAACCGAATGATCGGTTCGTGGGAATCTGTCGGCACGGAGTCAGGCACTCCTTCCATCGCGGGAGCCACCGGAGACCAAGGGACACTGCTAGGGGTTCTCCAACGCGTTGGCCAATTGGAGCACATTATAGCGGAGCATGTCGAGGTAGCTGTCGGTTCCCGGTAAGCCACCAGGCAAGGCAGTCAGGACGATGACCCGGGCCTTGGTTTCTTTGCCCAGGAGATCGGGGAGTTTTTGGCTCAGTTGAATCTCAGACACAATGACTTTGATGTGGTCTTTCTTGATTTTCGCGATCAGTGCTTGCAACTGCAGGGCGGAGGGTTCCGTGCCCGTTTGCACTTGAATCGTTGCGGCGATATCGAAGCCGAATCGCCTGGCCATATAGGGCCAGGCCGGATGGTGCGTGACGAAGCGACGATCCGGTAACGATTTCACCCGATCGGACAATTCGTTACGTAGCCGGTCCAATCGCTGAAGATAGGTCGCCTGGTTGTTGCGGTAGGTCTCGGCATGAGCGGGGTCGATCTTGATCAAGGCTGCAGTGATATGGCGCAGCATGATAGCGACGTTTTCAGGGTCCAGCCAGATATGGGGGTTCCCGCCCGACGCATGTTCGCCATTCTCTTGGTGGTCAGTATGATGCAGGTCAACGTGGTCACGAATCAGACCGACGCCTTGAGAGGTGGTCACGACGCGTAGCGACGGGCTTCCGGCGTTCTTCACCAGCGAGGCGACCCATACCTCTAATCCGGTGCCGATCTCGAACAATAGTTGGGCTTTTCGTACCGCGACCAAATCAGTGGGTTTCGGGGAGTAGGTGTGTTCATTCTCATAGCCGCTGAGCAAAGACTTTACCTGCACATACGGTCCTCCGACCTGCTCCGCCAGATCCTTGAGGACGGGAATGGTTACCACGATATTGATCGGAGTGTGAGCGGGCTCTGCAGAAGACGGCAAGGCCGGGCTGATTAGGGCCAGCAGGGCCAAAAGGGCAATCGAAGCGGGTGAGCGTTTTACTTGGTCTATCGGAAACATGGGCTGGGGACGGTAACACTCAGGTTCTGCCATGTCAACGTGACGGGCGGCAGGGACGTCCTGTTCAGTTTTCCCTCTGAGCTGTCCGGCTTGACCGGCGGCAAAAGTTCTATTAGCGTAGCACCTCCGAAAGCCGATTCCCGGTTGAAGGGGTGGGAAAGGATGGCTCCGTCATGAAAGTTGTCGGGTTGATGTCAGGAACGTCCGGTGACGGCGTCGATGCGGCGCTGGTCGAAATTGGCCCTCGCAAAGCGGGTCTTCGCATCAAGATGATGTCGTTTTACCCACTGCCGTATCCGCGGTCGCTTCGCCAACGCATTTTATCCGCATCCGTGTCGGGCACCGTTTCGGAGCTCTGTCATCTCAATGTGCTGTTGGGCGAATGGTTTGCCAATGCCGCGCTCGGCGCCATTCGTGCTGCGAAGTTACACCCGAAGGACATCGATCTTATCGGTTCTCATGGCCAGACCGTCCATCATCTTCCATACGGGATCAAGGATGCGGGTGTCGGCGCTATTCGTTCCACCTTTCAGATCGCCGAACCTGCCGTGATTGCCGAACGAACGGGAGTGACTACGGTTGCGGATTTTCGTCCACGCGATATGGCTGCCGGAGGGCAGGGGGCGCCGCTGACTCCGGGCGTACATGCGTTGCTGTTCCGTCATCCCCGCCGCGCGCGGCTTATCGTGAACCTCGGCGGGATCAGCAATGTGACCTATCTGCCGAGAGGATCCGGCTTTGACGGTCTGATGGCATTCGACACCGGTCCGGCCAACATGGTGTTGGATGGATTGATGGCGCGGATTACGAATGGGCGCATGTCGATGGATCGGGAGGGGCGTGCGGCTGGAGCCGGAGCAAGCAGGCCCGGACGGAATAATAGCGCGTACATTTCTGCTGCCAGCGCCGATCCACCGTTCCGCTCTTTGTCGCTCGTATCTCGTGAAGCGCAGGACAGAAAAAGCGTGTCCGTATCGGACATCTTTGTTTGTGAGATACGAGATACGCTTCACGAGAAACAGGCGGTAAAACGATCAAGCAGCAAACCGGCATAAAGGCTACGGGTTAGAAAAACAGTTTTGCGCCAAACAAGAACCCGAACGATGATGCATTCCAATCGTTCACGCGATCGCCGTCGATTCTGGCATGGCCGTCGTTACGTTTGTAGGCCATTTCTACGTTGAGGGCGAACTGTTGATTGAGCATATAGTCGGCGCCCCAGCCAAGCCGCCAGGCGAAGGTGTTACTGGGGCTGATGCGATCGTCGGTCGATTCACCAAAGCTGTTCACGTTCACACCGAAACTCATGTTGGCATAGGGCACGACCGGTCCAAGCTTGACGGGCCGAAGCTCAACGGTCGGCAACACCGACACCGTGTCTTGATGCCCCAAATCAAGGTCGCCGAACCGCCGTTCCCTCACGACGCCGTGGCGTTCCCATTCGAGCATCATTCCCACTAAGAGCCACGTGTTTAAGCTGTACAGTGCCTGGAAGTTCACCAAGGGGCCGACGTCGGTCGAAATTCGAGGATCATTATCCGTCAGCGATTGTGTCAAAGGCGAAAACCCGGCGCGTGCGCCTAGCACCCATTTTCTAGCCTCAATGCCCCCGAAGCTCTGTTTGCTGTCCTCTGCCAACGCCTGGTGAACAGGAGTCATGATGAAGATGGCACTTGCCATCGCACAGCTAATCACACAGGCCTGCAAGACGGGAATTCGCATATTGGTTCTCCTTCAATACGTCAAAAAGACAGCCTCTAAATAACCGAATTTTCTTCGCACATCAAGCAGCGACCTCAGGCCGGCTCATGGGGCGTTCAGGCAGTCAGAGGAGTTGTGTCAGTGGGCATGGGCGGAGGCGGTACGTTTGAGTTTTTTGGGAGAGAGCAAGATTGAGAGGAAAAACACCGTGGTCGCAAGCAACACGATGGCAGGCCCAGAAGGCACGTCCAGAAGGCGGAGATCAGCACGCCGGCCACCGATGTCGTGGTGCCGATGATGACGGAATAGAGGGTCAGGGTCATGAGGCTATGTGTGAGTTGATACGCCGTCGAAGCCGGAATCAGGATCATGGCAAACACGAGGATGGCGCCGACGGTTTTGAGCGACACGACGACGGTGAGGGCGACGAGCGTCAGCAGGAGAAAGAAGATGGCGCGGGCCGGAATGCCGGACGCATCAGCCATCTCTTGATCGAAGGCGATAAAGTACAGTTCTTTTGAGAATATCAGGATGAGTCCAAGCACGAGGATGGCCAATCCTCCGATAACGCGCAGTTCATCGCTACTCACCGACAGCACACTGCCGAACAAATAGCCGTACACTTCGGCGTTATAGGTTTTCATCAAGCCGATGAACAGGATCGCCAGCGCCATCGTGGCGGTGTAGAGAATGCCGATCGAAACGTCCAGCTTCATTCGGCCTCTCTCTTC
>JABMDH010000013.1:0-12555 GCA_015904075.1 Nitrospira sp. | reverse complement strand
GATGGCATTCGACACCGGTCCGGCCAACATGGTGTTGGATGGATTGATGGCGCGGATTACGAATGGGCGCATGTCGATGGATCGGGAGGGGCGTGCGGCCGCTCGCGGGCAGGTCGACGGACGATTGTTGGCCAAACTTCTCGCGCATCCGTACTTGTCGCAGGCTCCGCCGAAATCCACCGGGCGGGAAGTCTTCGGATCAAAGATGCTGGATGAGCTGTTGGCGATGCAGCAAGCGCAGCAGCTACCGATGGAAAATCTTCTGGCGACGTGCAGCCGGTGGACGGCCGAAGCCGTCGGCTCGGCCAGACGGTGGATTCGCGGTGGAATCGACGAAGTGATTGTCGGCGGCGGCGGGGTCAAGAATCGCGCCATCATGCAGCATCTCGCCGATGTTTTTGCGCCTGTCCCGGTGAGCGCGTTCGAATCGCAGGGGTGGGACAGCAAGGCCATCGAAGCCGTCGCGTTTGCGGTGCTGGCGTATCAAACTGCGATGGAGCAGTGTGGAAATGTCCCCTCCGTTACCGGAGCTGCTCACCCGGCCCTGTTGGGCTGCATCGTTCCCAGCGGACCAGGTTGGCTTGCTCGGCTGCGTTCTCCTCGACGGCGAAAGTAACGATCGATGATGGATGCTATCCGGAGGATCTTTTCCGTATCAAAGAAGCCAACCGGCCCATCCACCGGTTTCTCGCTGCCGGCTGGGATTGCCGTGGCATCCGCTCCATTGCTGACGGAAGCTGAGATTGCGCTCTACAATCTTCTGCAGATGGCTGCCCAGGATCGGTACCTTGTGTTCGCCGATGTGCCGCTCTGGTCTTTTGTGTCTGTCGAAGCGATGGGGCAGTCCCGATTTACTCTGTTGAACCATATGGCTCTCAAACGAGTCGATTTTGTATTGGTACATCCGGGGTCACGGCATGTGGAGCAAGTGGTACAGCTTGAAGACCTGTCTCCAGGGCCTCATCAGATAGAGCGCCAACGCGTGATCGAGTCGGTGCTGGATGCGGCTGGAATCAAACTGGTGACAGTGCGGGCGACAAAATCCTATACGATTCCCGAAATCACTGCGCTTCTGGGCCTTGCAACGGATGAGTAATATCCACAAACCAACGTGCGCGGCAGGCAGCCGTCGCTTGCCTATTCTGATTGGCTGTGGTCTGCATTACTCAGGCTGTCCGCTATCACGATCGCTTTTCGGGCGATTTCCGCTTCCGCACTGTCGGGGTACTGATTGGCGACGCGACCGAACATGATGCGTGCGTTATCCTCATCCCCAAGCTTTGCGTAGGTCTGGCCAAGCTTGAGTGTCGAAGCCGCCAGCTTGGGGCTGAGCGGGTAGGATAAGACGACGTTGTAGAAGGAGTTCAGCGCATCCTGGTAGCGCCCCATGCGATACTGACACTCCCCCATCCAATATTGGGCATTGGCGGCCAGAGCAGAGCGGCCATGAAGTTCGATGAATAGACGGAACCCGGCCAGCGCGGCTTCATAGTCACGCTGTTTGAATTCGCTCATGATGCGATCGTACAGGCGCCGGGAAGTATCCTGCATTTGGCCGGGAGCCGCAACGGACACATTCGGCAAGAAGAGGGTGATGAGCATCAAAGGGGGTACCCAGCGACTGGGTGATTCTGCGCGCGACGACCACGATGTCGTCTTCGTGCGAGAGGCCCTCCAGAATGATCGTAAACTCATCTCCGCCCATGCGTGCAACCGTATCGACTTCGCGCACGCATTCATGAAGCCGGTCTGCGACGACTTTCAATAACTGATCTCCCGCATCGTGCCCCAGGGTATCATTTACGGCCTTGAATCGATCAAGGTCGAGCAGCATCAGCCCCATGGGTTGTTGGACCCGCTTGCTTCTCGCCATCGCATGAATGAGGCGGTCGCGGAAAAGCGTACGGTTCACCAGCCCGGTCAGCTGATCGTACTGCGCAAGGTAGGTCAGCCGTTCTTCAGCTCGCTTGCGCTCGATTGCGTAGCGGATTGAACGAGCCAGCAGTTCCGGCTGACCCTGGCCTTTGACGAGATAGTCTTGGGCGCCGCTTTGGACGGCTTCTACCGCCAGCGTTTGATCACTGAATCCACTGAGCACGATAATGGGAATGGTCGGGTTAGCGGCTTGCATCTGTCTGAGCGTTGATAGCCCGTACCCGTCGGGGAGTGAAAGATCCAAGAGAATCGCGTCAAATCGTGTTTGCGTGAGATGACTGAAGGCCTCACTCAAGCGAACGACATGAGTGACATCGAATTGCTCGACGCTCCACTCCGCCAGGATATCCTGCGTCAAATGGGCATCGACGTCACTGTCTTCGACTAACAGAATTTTGAGCATTCGCTCTCCACTGATGGATCATCAGCTTTTCGGCGCAGCAGCAACCTCATGGCTGATTTTCTTACTCGATAGCAAGTATAGCCTAAGTTACTGCTTCAACAAGGAAAATACTGAATCGCCCCACGCCGATATCAAGCATGGGACTTGAGGTTGCTACGAAATCATGAATGAAAATGAGGGCTATGAAAGAGGTGTCCCCCTGGAGAGGTAAAACAAGAAGCTGCCTCTCCAGGGGGCACAATGCCTAATCACGCGCAGTGTAACGCTTCAGCCCGCCGGCGGACATCCTCGGCCTTCTGGACCTGTCCGAGGTTTTCGTACAGAGAGGCGATATTCGTATGCAGATGGGACAGCAACTGCCCGAGCTGGGCTTCCTGTGCGATCACATTGGCTTCCATGGCCAATTTCTTTTCCTCACTCCGGCGGAAGCGCTCTTCCAGCCGTTGCACCAACTGAATCCACCCGCGGACTTTTGCCGAATCCAGGTTGGGCAACGCCGGCAAGGGTTCAGCGCGGTCGAGGGATTTTTCTGTTTGGTTCATCCAATTGATAAAGACGAGAAAGTCGCCCAACGTAATTTCAAGTGCAGATGTTGCTCCATCTTCGATTACCAGGTCTTCCATTCTTACTCCTTTGCCAATCCTGTCACGTGAGGGGGGATTATCTCAATTGCTTGAATGTTTACCCAGCCTGAATGGAACATATTGCCTCGCAATACCGTGGAATGTCCTACATATGGTGCTTGGACAGGGGAGAGCTAGTTTTCCCGATCCGTCATTTGACCTCCTTTCGTAATGGCACGGGACATGCGCCAACTACCATATGAGTCCACAACAGGATGGGGCGAGGGATTAATACCCCACTAGATTAAGGGATGTCAATGAATCGAATGGGTTCATGAGAAATTATTCTTAATCTTGTTCTACAGAGTGGGGGTACTGAGGGAAGTTGCCTGGGATGGCATTCGACACCGGTCCGGCCAACATGGTGTTGGATGGATTGATGGCGCGGATTACGAATGGGCGCATGTCGATGGATCGGGAGGGGCGTGCGGCTGCTCGCGGGCAGGTCGACGGACGTTTGTTGGCCAAATTGCTTGCACATCCGTACTTGTCACAAGCTCCGCCGAAATCCACCGGACGGGAAGTGTTCGGATCAAAGATGTTGGATGAGCTATTGGCGATGCAGCAAGCGCAGCAGCTACCGATGGAAAACCTTCTGGCGACGTGCAGCCGGTGGACGGCCGAAGCCGTCGGTTCGGCCAGACGCTGGATTCGCGGTGGGATCGACGAAGTGATTGTCGGCGGCGGCGGGGTCAAGAATCGCGCCATTATGCAACATCTTGCCGATGTCTTTGCGCCTATCCCGGTGAGTGCGTTCGAATCGCAGGGGTGGGACAGCAAGGCCATCGAAGCCGTCGCGTTTGCGGTGTTGGCTTATCAAACAGCGATGGAGCAGTGTGGAAATGTTCCCTCCGTCACCGGAGCTGCCCACCCGGCTCTATTGGGGTGCATCGTTCCCAGCGGACCGGGTTGGTTTGCTCGGCTGCGTTCTCCTCGACGGCGAAAGTAACGATCGATGCTGGACGATATCCGGAGGATGTTTTCTCTATCAAAAAAGCCCCCCGGCCCATCCACCGGGTTTTCGCTGCCGTCTGGTACCGCCGTGGTGTCCGCTCCATTGCTGACGGAAGCCGGGATTGCCCTCTACAATCTTCTGCAGATGGCCGCCCAGGATCGGTATCTCATATTCGCTGACGTGCCGCTCTGGTCTTTTGTGTCTGTTGAAGCGACGGGGAAGTCCCGATTAACACTCTTGAACCACATGGCCCTCAAACGAGTCGATTTTGTATTGGTACACCCGGGGACACGACATGTGGAGCAAGTGGTACAGCTTGAGGATACGTCTCCAGGGCCTCATCAGGTAGAACGTCAACGCGTAATAGAGTCGGTGCTGGATGCGGCGGGTATCAAACTGGTAACGGTGCGGGCGACAAAGTCCTATACGATTCCTGAGATCACGGCGCTTCTGGGCCTTGCAACGGATGAGTAACATCCGTAAACCGAAGTGCGCGGTAGGCAGCGGGCGCTCGCCTATTCTGATTGGCTGCGGTCAAAATTGCTCAGGTTGTCTGCTACCTCGATCGCTTTCCTGGCGACTTCCGCTTCCGCGCTGTCGGGATACTGATTGGCGACGCGATCGAACATGACGCGCGCGTTGTCCTGATCACCAAGTTTTGCGTAGGTCTGGCCAAGCTTGAGCGTCGAAGCAGCCAGCTTGGGGCTAAGCGGGTAGGATAAGACGACGTTGTAAAAGGAGTTCAGCGCATCCTTGTAACGCCCCATACGGTACTGACACTCTCCCATCCAATATTGGGCATTGGCTGCCAGGGCAGAGCGGCCATGGAGTTCGATGAAGAGATGGAACCCGGCCAGCGCGGCTTCATAGTCACGCTGTTTGAATTCGCTCATAATGCGATCGTACAGGCGCCGGGAAGTATCCTGCATTTGGCCGGGAGCGGCAATGGACATATTCGGCGAGAAGAGGGTGATGAGCATCAGGAGGATGCCCAGTATGTTTCGTACCATACGCAAACTCCATTGTGAGTAGGTAATAGACCAAAGGATCATCACGCAATCGCCATGCCACAGGCCGCACATGTTGTGGCTGGAAACTCTATACAAAACATGAAGTTCCAAGCCTCTTACTTGGCCGCAGATGTACCGTGACTTATAATCAGCATCTCTAAGACAGATTTGTACGAGTCCTGTCACTTTTCTGTCGAAGTATGGAGATTTACCAGATCACAGCCATGGGTCATATTCTGCGAATGGTCATAGATAATTGTGTCCGGCTCAGAGTCGCAGACGCATTGATGGAAACGACTGTTAGGTCATAGGCAGAACAGTATGAGTGAAGAATCTATTCCACCGAATCCCTTGGGCGGGAAGACGCTGATTGTCGATGCGTTGGGCCAGCGGGGCTATGCGCTGCCCAGTGAGGCCCTCACGGAGGCAGCTGACCAGGACCAGATCTACATCTGTCCCGGCGTGTATGAGGACAAGGTCTTCGTCACGGAGCGATCGGTACGACTTGTGGGGGCAGGGCGTGATGCCGTACAAATTTTCAGCCGGCGAAGCGGTCCGCTGTATTTGCAACGGGTCACGGGCGGCCACATTTCCGGCATCACATTCCGCTATGTCGGCAGCGACCAACACTCGGCTATGAATGTACTCGACTCTACCTGTGTGATTACGCAGTGCCGGGCGATGGAAGGGATTTTGTCCGGTGTCTTGTTGTATGGGCCGGAATGCCGGGCGACATTTTCCGATAATGAAGTGTGTCGCAACCGTGAGTCCGGCATCTTTGTTTTTGCCGGGGCACAACCACGAATTGCCGGAAATCGTTGTGTGGACAATCATCACTTTGGGATTGCCGTGCGCGACTCGGGCAGCTATCCGGAGATTGTCCGCAACGGTTGTGAGGCCAACATGCTCAGCGGGATGCTCATGTTTCACCACGGGGGAGGGTTAATTCTGGACAATAGTTGTACCGGCAATCAACATTGGGGTGTGCTGGTGACGCCGGACTCTCATCCCAACCCGTCGCCCGCAGAGCTTTCCGAGATGAATCGTCTCGATGGGAATCCGCGCGGTGCCTACACCATATCGGATCAGCCGCTCGCCGATATCGGCCGGTAGCCGGCTGGCACATCCTATGTTTAGGATGATTTGGAAGAGAGTGTGGAAGGAGGAGAATCGTTCGAAATATGGAACTCAAAGGCATTCCCGCCCCGTTGTTTGGCGCGGTACATCGCAGTATCTGCATGTCGTAACAGATCGTCGATCTCGTGATCGTCGGTCGGATAGGTGGTAATTCCGATACTGACCCCGATTGAGATCTGCTGGTCCTGAATAGTAAAGGGAGCGCTTAGCGACTGGGTAATTCTTCGCGCGATGACCACAGGATCGTCTTCGTGCGAGAGGCCTTCCAGGATGATCGTAAACTCATCTCCCCCCATGCGTGCAACCGTATCGACTTCACGTACGCATTCATGAAGACGATCGGCGACAACTTTCAATAACTGATCTCCCGCATCGTGCCCCATGGTATCGTTCACAGCCTTGAATCGATCGAGGTCGAGCAGCATCAACCCCATGGGTTGTTGAAGCCGCTTGCTTCTCGCCATCGCATGGATGAGGCGGTCGCGGAAAAGCGTACGATTCACCAGTCCGGTTAGTTGATCGTATTGCGCAAGGTAGGTCAGTCGTTCTTCAGCCCGCTTGCGCTCGATGGCGTAGCGGATTGAGCGGGCCAGCAGTTCCGGCTGACCCTGGCCCTTGACGAGATAGTCCTGGGCGCCGCTTTGGACGGCTGCTATGGCCAGCGTTTGATCACTGAATCCGCTGAGCACGATTATGGGAATAGTCGGGTTCGCGGCTTGCATCTGTTTGAGCGTCGATAGTCCGTATCCATCAGGGAGTGAAAGATCCAAGAGAATCGCGTCAAATCGTGTTTGGGTGAGATGGCTGAAGGCCTCACTCAGACGAACGACATGAGTGACATCGAATTGCTCGGCGCTCCACTCTGCCAGGATATCCTGCGTCAAATGAGCATCGACGTCGCTGTCTTCGACTAACAGAATTTTGAGCATCGCTCTCCGCTGATGGATCATCAGCTTTTCGGCGCAGCAACAGCCTTGTGGCGTATGTTCTTACTTGATAGCAAGTATAGCCTTAGTTACTGCTTCAACAAGGAAAATGCTGAATTGCTCCACGTTGATCTCAGGCAGGGGATTCCCGAGTACTGCGAAATCATGAGTGAAAATGAGGGCTACGAGGGGAGGTAACCCCCTGGAAAGTAAAACATAAATCCGTCTCTCCAGGGGGCACGATACCGAATCACACGCAGTGTAACGCTTCAGCGCGCCGGCGGACATCCTCGGCTTTCTGGACCTGTCCGAGGTTTTCATAGAGAGAGGCGATATTTGTGTGCAGATGGGACAGCAACTGCCCGAGCTGGGCTTCCTGTGCGATTACATTCGCTTCCAGGGCCAATTTCTTTTCTTCACTCCGGCGAAAGCGCTCTTCCAGCCGTTGTATCAATTGAATCCACCCGCGGACTTTTGCCGAATCCAGGTTGGGCAACGCCGGTAAGGGTTCTGCGCGGTCGAGGGATTTCTCAGTTTGGTTCATCCAATTGATAAAGACAAGAAAGTCACCCAATGTAATTTCAAGTGCAGATGTTGCGCCATCTTCGATTACCATGTCTTCCATTCTTACTCCTTTGCCTAATCCAGTCACGTAGGGGATTCTCTCATTTGCTCGAACGTCTTACCCGGCCTGTAAGGAGTATGCCGACTCGCCATACCGTGGATTGTCCTTCGTATGTACGCGGTCAAGTGGGGGGACTATTCCCTGATCTTTCATTTCACCTCCTTTCGTAAGAGCACGGTATATGCGGTGATCAGCATGTAAGTCCACAACAGGATGGGGATTCGGAGTAATACCCCACGAGATTCAGGGATGTCAATAAATCGAATGTGTTAAGGAAAATTATTCTCGATTGTGTCTGGAAACGGAGAGGTACTGAGTGGAATCCGCGGGCGATCGCGTCATGACCCGTTGAGCAGGAGGTCTGCCCTCATTGGATAGGCACCTATTGGCGGTTGTTCTGAGCCGACAGCTGCTTCGCAGGCATAGCCCGGATGGAGTGGCCACAGCAATGAGCGGCCTGCAACATTGCCTCGAATGTGAATATGTCGAAAGGTAACGCCCAGGCGTACAGCATCCTCTTTCACTTTTGCGATGCATGCCTCGGATGTGAAGGCTCGGCGTGAGATGAGTAGAGGGTCTCCCGATGCACTATGAAATACAACAAATTCCTCGGCACACCCGGTTATGAGCCCTAGCATCAGGCACAGGCAGGCGATCCATCGTATGGGCCACTGTCTCTTCATCGGAAATCCACCGTGTGATGAGATAGGCGATGTCATGCGGCACCTGATGCTCCTTCATTATCCTTCGGCCAACCATACCATACAGACGGAGTCTTGTTCGACATTGTTCGGTTTCACGGCAATGTTCCGTTGCACCCGCTGCGTAGAATGCAGGAGAGGGGAAGGGTGACCGCGATCGCCAGATTCCGCCGTATAAGGGAACGAGGGCGTATGTCAAGAAGGTCATCGGGTTCTACCCTGGTTATTAGAGCAGGATGAAAGCGAATAGAATTGAGTATCGAGTCAGTCTGATGCCGATGCGCTGATGCTGGAATGTAAGGAAAGAAACAAAGACCCGTTGTCTACAGAAGGCAACGTGGGGGGTAGATAGATACAGGATCCTCAATGGACCCGGCACCATCAGTGGTGGTCGGATCCCAATCGTCGGCACAACTCAACAAACTGCACGATCGAGATCGATTCGGCTCTGACAGTTGGTGAAAGCCCGCATGATGCCAGGATTTCAGCCTGGTTGCTCTGAAGGTAGCCCTCATCCTTAAGTGAATTGATGAGCGTTTTGCGTCGGTGCGCAAAGGCCGCTTTGACCAGAGCCGCAAATTTCGGCTCTTCCCCCTGATTCAACTCTCGATGTTGTTTCGTCTTCAGCAGAACCACAGCGGAGCCGACTTCCGGTCTTGGTCGGAAGCACTGGGCAGAGACGCGGAACGCCTTCGAAATCTCCGCCGCATACTGTGCCATGACTGACAGCACTCCGTAGGCGGAGCTTCCAGGCTTGGCAACGAGCCGGTCGGCCACTTCATCTTGCAGCATCAGTACCATACGGGGAAATCGGTCACGCTGATCAAGCAGCCGGAACAAAAGGGGAGTGGACAGATAATACGGCAGATTGGCGACGACAATGGTTCCGATTGGAAGGCGGTCGATCGGATAGGTCATCGCATCGTCCAGGATGAGGGAAAGATTGGGATAGTGGGCATGTTGTTCACTTAGATAGGCATGGAGCCTCGGATCGACTTCGATCGCGGTCACACGATCGGCCGATCGACAAAGCGCCTCCGTGAGAATGCCGCGGCCCGGTCCAATTTCCAATACGGAATCGTTCGAGCACAACGCGGCGGCCGCGACAACCTTGCGGACGATATTGGGGTCGATGAGAAAGTTCTGTCCGAGACGTTTGATCGCAGCAGGCGGGTCCGGGCGACTCACGCGCGATGCACCGGCGGAAGGGGAGAAGGTCGTGAAAGCCGTTGAATCAAGGCCGCCAGCGGTGTTCGATAGCAGTCGATTAGATTAGTATATTCTTCGACCATATCGTTGGTGAAGCACGGTACCGGGTGAATGCTCGCAAACGTCTGTCCTTCTTGGGCTCCGACTGATTCTGTAAGGACTGCGATGGTTGCGATCCTCCATTTCGCCACGCGTTCGATTCCTGCAACGGTATTGAGATCAGTCAGCGTCTGCTTGGCGAGCGCATCCAATTCACGCAATTGTCGTTGGAGCCGTTCAAGTGCCGTGGCCGGCGGAATGGTCATTGCCGAACCCTTGTGATAGTGGCGGCCAACCTGATTGCTTCGAGTAAACTGCCTGGATCGGCAAGACCTTTGCCGACGATATCGAATGCGGTTCCATGATCGACGGATGTGCGGATGATCGGCAGGCCAACTGTGAGGTTGACGCATGTGCCGAACGCCATGAGCTTCAGAGGAATCAACCCCTGATCATGATATAAGGCCACGACTCCGTCATAGTCTCCTCGAACTGCCTTGCCGAACAGCGTATCGGCCGGCAGCGGATTACTGGCGAGGATGCCTCGTGCCTGGGACGCCCGCGCTGCCGGAAGAATAACGCGGGCTTCTTCATTACCGAACAGGCCATGCTCGCCTGCATGAGGGTTCAGCGCCGCGACGCCGATCCTGGGCTTCTTGATTCCAAAATGTTGAGTCAGCGCCAGTTGTGCCAGTCTGATCGCCTTTTCGATCTTTGCCCGAGTGAGAAGGGACGGGAGGTTTTTGATCGCGACGTGCGTCGTGACAAACATGATGCGCAGCGGCCCGCCGATGATCATCATGCCGGATTCTTTCGCGCGGGTCAGATCGGCCAGCAGCTCCGTATGCCCCGGATAACGGCAGCCGGCCATGTTGATGGCTTCCTTATTGATCGGTGCAGTGACGATCCCGTCAATACATCCTAGTTGAGCCAGTTCGACCCCTTTTTTGATAAAGGCGACCGATGCAGCGCCGGTTGCCGCCGCCGCCACTCCTTGCGTAAATCGCTTCAGCGGTTGCTCAAGCGGATCGAGTACTGCGACCGTTCCTTCACGCCAGGGTTGTTGTTCATGACTGTCTACGCGCAGGGCTTTGAGTTTTAGTTTCAGCGCCGTAATTGTCCGCTCCATTACGGGAAATGACCCGATGACGATTGGATGGCAGACATTCCGCAGTCTTCGTCCGGCAACCGCCTTGGCAATCACTTCCGGTCCGATCCCGGCGGGATCTCCCATCGTGATGCCGAGAAGGGGGAGCCGTGTCGATGTCGTCTTCGCTGGTGCCGATTTCATGGTGTGAAGGCTCACTTTCCCAAAGCCAAAAACAGCGTATAGCCTATATACAGCAGCGCTCCGCTGCTCAGCAACCAGGCCCGCCAATAGCCACCGATAAAAAGCTGCAATAAGTAGAACACGGTTGCTTGCACGGCCAACAACATCGTGATCGATGCAGAGGAGGCGATGGCCCACTCGGTTCCCAGCAAACCCACGGAGACGGGGATGGTTCCCTGAAACACCATCGCGCCTGTCACATTGGCGACGGCGAGGCGATCTTTTTTACGATAGAGCCAGATAAAACTGTTAGACATCTCCGGCAGTTCGGTTGCCAGTGGTGCGATGAGCAATGCAAGGATCAATGGTGAAACTGCAAACATGCCAGCCATCGATTCCGCTGCACTGACGAACAGATGTGCCCCCAAGATCAGTCCGGCCAGGCCGACGAACGCCTGTAGCCCGATCATGACATGCGACGGTGTGGTTGTGGATTTGGCGAAGATCAGAGGGTCGAGTTGGCCGCCTCCCCCGCCTTCCTCTTCGGGCGCGCTGAGTTTGAGCTTCATATATGCGGCATACAGAAGGATCAGTCCGACTGCCGCGATGATGTGCGCAAGCCGAGAGGGTATATAGATGCACACTAAGGCAACGACATATCCGGCAGTAAAAAACGTCAGATCGATGATGACTTCACGATAGTTCAGCTGAAACTTCGCCGTGCGTTTGCCCATCCACGCATAGAGCATGAGCAGGAACGCGAGAATCGGCAGGACCAGTGTGCTGAGCATGAACGGCGCTCCGAGAATGGCGCCTAATCCGACATCAGTTTCTTCCTGACTCTCTCCGAAGAAAATGGCGATGATCGGAATGGACGTTTCCGGCAACGTCGTGCCGATTGCCGCAAAAATGCTGCCGACAGCGCTTTCCGACACTCCGAGGCGTTTCCCGAGCCATTCGACGGCGTTGGTGAACAGCGCACAGCCGCCGAGCGTCACGGCGACGGAAGCGACAAACATGAGGATATAGAGCATGGTGGTCACGGATCGCCTCGCAAGCTGAGTCGTAAAAAGTGAAAAGAAAAACGTCTATCCACGGGTGGTGTGTTCTTATGACGGCCGATGACGTTTGCCTTGCCTGCCGTCATAGGCACGAGCGGCGGCTTCCATGACATTCTTGAGCGGGCGGCCGGTTCGATCGGCGATGTTTTTGCAATCGATATATTCCGGCGCAGCTTTTTCCCACCCGGCACCGATGGCGGCGATTTTCATGCGCACGACCCCACCCGGTACCTTCACGGAGGCAAAGCGCCGGGGGAGGATGTGTCTACCCAGCTCCTGGATACGCGCGCCCAGGGCCGTGGTTTCCTGGAACAAAATCTCCAGCACCGCATCGGCGTGATCGCGTGCGACGAGACAACTTAACACCACACCGGGACGGCTCCGTTTCATAATGGCCGGAATCAGGACGACATCCACCGCGCCGACCGCAAACAGCCGCTCCATCACATGCGCATACGCTTGCGGATTGAGGTCATCCAGATTCGTTTCAATTTGCGTAATACAGTCGGCCGGGCGTTCTGCCTGGGGCGATTCCTCCGAGAGAAACACACGCAGTGCATTCGGCCAACCTTCCGGATCCCGGTCACCGGCGCCATACCCGACCACTGCGGTTTCTATCAGCGAGGCTGTGCCGAACTCCGATGTCAGTGTCCGAAGCAGC
>JABMDH010000129.1 GCA_015904075.1 Nitrospira sp. | reverse complement strand
ACCGTGGAAACACAGGCACCAAACTACCCGACAGTAATCCGATCAGGCACATTCGATATCACGCCGTCGATACCTACAGAGAGTGCGTGCCGGATGTGTCCCGGCCTATCTGCCGTATAGACACAGACGAGCAAGCCCGCCTGGTGGAATGCATCGACCAGACGGCCCGTAGCGGTGTCGTGTCTGAGACCGACATACGTCGCTTCATATTTCGTGGCACAGGAAACCGGTGCCCGGGGCAGTCGGCTGAAGAGCACCATGAGAAGGGCCTTGGGATCGGCGACTCGAACATCCCTCAACTCGTCGTGCAGGAAAGATGCATAGATGACGGGACCTCTGAACCCCACCGCCTGCAACGTTTCGACAACCTGCCGAGCGATTCCTTCGACCTTGATCTCCAACATCAACCCGCATCGCAATGCGACCGCTGCGAGCACTTCCGCCAGGGTTGGGATCCGCTCACCGTTCCCCGCGTCCAGCTTCCTCACCTCATTCAGTGATAATCGATCGACGCGCCCCCTCCCGTTGGTGGTCCGATTCACGCTTGCGTCATGCAGTACGACCAGCGCGCCGTCGGCCGTACGCCGCAGATCGACCTCGACAAAGTCGACGCCCAGGTCAATCCCCTTTTGAATTGCAGCCAATGTATTTTCCGGAGCATGGCCGGCAGCCCCACGATGGCCAATCCTCAATACCCGGCGCACGGACCCTCCCTCGAACCTTCGCCAAAGAAAGCCACGCAGCTGGGACTAGGGAGCGGCGAGCCCATTCGCAAATTATGCGCATCAAGATTGCCGAGATATTCCTTCATCCGTTGTCGCTCATATGTCTTCACGAATTCGATCACTTTTCTGTCGATCTCCAGCAGCCCAAGACCGGGAGGGATCTCTTCCGGGCGGATGACGAACAGGTTCACGCCTCGCTCCTTGGCCATCTCCTGTGCGTCCTTGATACGATGGTGGATGTACCGCTCGTTTAACCGCATGAGATCGTTCAATTCCCCAAGGTCACGCAGGGGATTTGGTTCCGCCCGAACGGTCTGCCTTGGAACATTGAGAAACATGAAAATCGTATCGCAGCCCAGACTGAACGCTTCTTCGACCGGAAGCGGGTTGGCAAGATCGGCATCAAGGAACCTTTGGCCCTTCATTTCAACCATCTCAAAGAGGGGGTACAATGCCATGGAGGCGCGAATTCGTTGAAAGAAGAGATCCAGCTTGGCTTTTTTGCTTCGCGAATCGTCACCTGTATCAATAGAAACATCAGCGTCTTTATTTGAAAACATGGCGGTCGCTCCGTCTTCATACCGTTCGGTCAGGATATGCCAGACAATGGGGCTTGTGAGGACTTTTTGCAGATCGAATTCCCCGCCGAGCCTGGCCAACAGGGGCAACGGGTCGAGGAACGCCTTCATTCTCTTGAATTCAAAATACTTATCCAATTCACCAAACATTTCCTGGATTTCAGGCGCTTGGACCACTCGTCGGAACGACTTGTGCGGGGACGCAAACGCGTCCATGAGACGAAATATGACACTGACTGCACGGCCGGCTATACGAAGCGGCATCCGCACACCTAACGAGATGACCAGCGGCAGAAACATAACGGCTCTTCTCAGATCATGAAGAATCGAACCACTTGGCCCCCAACCTTGCGTGGCCTGTGGGACAACGCCCAAGAGATGAGCCAATCGCTCCCGGAGGAATGGATGGACTTCATAGATCGCATCCGGAGAGTTAATATACTTTTCCCAGACGCGCAGAGCCTTCTCCGCTCCGGCGACACCTGGTTGTTCGACGAATCCAAGGGCATTACAGGTTCCAGCAGAAGCGCTCATGATGTGATCAGGAGTGAACCCCGCTTTGACCAATTCTGTTGCGGCCACCGCCTGGAACACGGCCTTGCAGCCACCTCCACAAAACACGAAGAGAATCTTCCCGTACTTATTCAAAAGATCCTCACCCATAGGC
>JABMDH010000128.1 GCA_015904075.1 Nitrospira sp. | reverse complement strand
GTCGATTTCACCTCCCATCTCGAGGAACAGCTTGATGAAGTGGAAGAGGGGAGCAAGCCATGGGTGACGGCGGTGCGCGATTTCTATACGCCGTTCACCAGGGAATTGGATCGAGCGAAGACCATTCCCGGGCCCAAAGATACTGTCGAGCCGCCCACGGATATCCCCTGTGATAAATGCGGGAAGATGCTGGAGATCAAATGGGGCCGTAACGGAAAGTTCCTGGCTTGCCCCGGATACAAAGACGATCCGCCTTGCAAGAACACCCAGAACTTCGAAAAGTTGCCCGATGGCACCATCAAGATTGTTCCGAAGCTGGAGATCACGACCGATCAGAAGTGCGACAAGTGCGCCAGCCCGATGATTGTGAAAACCGGACGATTCGGCAAGTTCATCGCCTGTTCCGCGTACCCGCAATGCAAAACGACCAAACCGCTCGCGCTGGGCGTCAAATGTCCGCAGCCGGACTGCGGCGGCGATCTTGTGCAAAAACGGACCAAGAAGGGGCGTTCATTCTTCGCCTGCAGCAATTACCCGAAATGCGAGTACGCGCTCTGGGATCGTCCCGTGCCGAAAACCTGTCCGACCTGCCAGGCTCCATTCCTGATTGAAAAGGTCAGCAAGCAGGCCGGCCGGAGCGTCCAATGCCGCAACGACGACTGCGGTTACCGCGAAGCGGGGTGACGTTCACAGATTGTCCCATTACTCCCTCACAGCCTATCGAACCGTATCGCATAGGTTTGATTGCTCCCAGCTCTCATCAAGTCATATGTTGTCCTGTCTGCATGCCTAGACAGTTCCATTTCTTGCCGTCTCGTTGGATTGCCACATATGTTATGGCTCATATCTAGCTCATGAAACCCATGACTCAAGTGTGTGCCACGGTGTTCCTCTGTGTTGGGCTGGCCTGGTCGTCTCCAGTGTTGGCGGAAGAAACCGCTTCAACAGTGATAGGGAGGCAGACGGTTGGTGTGGTCGTTGGCGGAATGTTGCCGGTTCGCATCATGGAGGCACAGTCGTCCACGTTGAACGGGGTGGCAGTGCATCCTTCATGGCAGATCACGGTGACTGACCCGATGGGGGACGGGTGGTGGCGCGGCTCAGTTGCTCTGGGCCTTGAAGCGGCATTCTTGGGAATTGCAGAACCGACCGGCATGTATGGCGTAGGAATTACGCCGAAGGTAGTCTACACGTTGGCCTCCTTGGGCCGGTTCAAGCCGTATGTCGAAGGCGGAGGTGGCCCACTCTGGACAAACTTCGATGGCCGCATTCCTGAGCAAGGATCGGATTTCAATTTTCTGGTCTGGGGCGGAGCGGGTGCGACCTATGATCTGACCGCACGATGGGCGCTGAATGCCGGAGTCCGGTTGAGCCATATTTCCAATGCTGGCATCGAGAGCCCGAACGGCGGCGTGAATTACCTGTTGCCGTTTGTTGGACTCTTGGCAAAGATGTACTAACCAGCACAGCGATGGTGGTTGGTAACAATGTTGGTTGCCCGCTGGCTGATGGCCGTATGCGTTTGGCCTGGCGGTGATCGGTTCGTATCACGTGCGACCGGTGTCCACGAAAGGCATGAGTCTGCCCAAGGTATTCACGATTTCTTCAGGACCCCGTAAGCCCGGTTAGACCGCTGATTTCTGTTTCAATTTCTGAAATGCGTCGCGCGCAGCACTGACGATCAGCGGCGGCGCCTTGTCTGGGCTGCCGGCATCGAACGGCGGGTGTGGATCGTACTCGATCAGCAGTTGAGTGAGGCGCGCTGCATCGCTGCCAAATTCTTCTGCGACCAGGGTCAGGGCCATATCGATTCCGGACGACACCCCGGCGGCTGTCACGACCTTCCCGTCCCGGACGACCCGTTCTTTAGTCGGGAGTGCACCGAATTGCTTCAAGACATCATGGGCAAGCCAATGGGTGGTTGCTTTCAACCCTTGCAACACCCCGGCGGCTGCAAGACCCAATGCACCGGTGCAGACAGAGGTCGTCCACTTCGTCGTCTGGTGTACCTGCGCGATCCATTCCAGAACCAAGGGGTCGCCCATCACCGCTTGAGGGAAGGCGGTACCTGGTACGAGGAGAATGTCGGGCCTGGGAACTTCATCAAGAGTGTAGTCCGCCTGCAAACCCAAGCGCCCGAAGTCGGTGCGTTTCATGCCTTTCTCACGCGCGACGAAGCGGACATCAATTCCAAGTCCCGGTGCCTGTAGGACTTCGTAGGGACCGATCGCATCCAACGCCGTCACCCCGTCATATAGCAAGATTGCCAGTTGCATGATCACTCCTTCATGGTTCACGTCCGGTCGAGATTGCATGGCGGTATCTTTCCATAACTCCCCTTGTGGCGCAATGACACAGATACTGCAGGCGTTGCCATGTGTGGTCTTCGGCGTCACTTGCCGGACGCGACTCTCGTGTTGGCCGGTTCCTGCCGATCCGCATCGGGCTAGTCCATCAGTAGGGCCGCGAGCTGGGGAAGCCAGGGCAGCAGGGCGACGCCAAGGCAGATCGAGAGTGCCACGATCGAGGAGACGAGATCTTCGTCGAGCTTGGCCTCGGTCGCGAAGATCACCGCCATCACGGCCGAGGGCATCCCGGCGATCAACAGCACCGACGCCCGTTCCAGGCCCGTCAGCCCCAACAACCAGGTTGCGATCCAGCCGAGTGCTAGTCCGCCGACCATGCGCAGTCCTATGCCAAGGCTTGTCAGTTTCCAGGTCGTCCGCACAGCATGCACGCTGATCGAGAGGCCGAGTACGAGACTTGCAAGCGGGATTGTCAGCACATGCACCGGCATCAGGATCGTCCGCAGCCCATCCGGCAGATGAAGCCCGGCGGCCTTCACCGCCAGGATTACGACCAAAGCCCAAAGCGGCGGGGATGTCATCAGACGCTTGAGCGCCGCATGGGACGTAGAATCACCTGCGCCATACCAGAGGGCCATCGGATAGAGTACCGTGAACGTGAGTGTCGTTTGGCCAAGGTAGAAGATGATCGCTTGCGCGAGGCCTTCCTCGCCGAACGTGGCCAGCGTGACGGGATAGGCGAAGTAGATCGAATTGATGGAGCCGACGGCGAGGAGAAAGCCCCCCTGTGTAGGGCGGTCGAGCGTCAGCCTGCTGGCGAGCGTCCAGGCAATGAGGATGAGTGGAATCGTGATGAGGCCGGCCGCGAGTGGAACCTTCCAGGCTGTCGGCGAAAACACCACGCGATCCAGCGACACCAGAATCGTTGCCGGCAGGGTGACTGAAAAGACGAATGCCCCTAGCCGCTCTGCATGCGGCTTCCCCACGGCGCCGAACAGGCGCAACGCCGCGCCGACGACGAAGAGGATGAGGAAAAGATGGAGGGACGAGGGCATGGCGGAGGAGAGTAACAGAAAGAGAGTGGGGGGCCTATGGCAGAACCGCACCCCAGCCGCTTCTCAAACATCGTCGTCTTTGGTAGGCTGACCGATATCAGGTGCAAGGTCGTGTCTTGAGAAAGGCCACCAGACTCCGCCAACCGGGAGGTATCGATGACGATATCCACAAGACTCTTTGAGATGCTTCGCATGATCGGCCGTCTATGGTCCGACCTTCCGCTGTTGATTCGCCTGATCAAGGCTTGGAGGAACGGCAGCTATCGGGGCCTCTCCCTGCGTACGTTCGCTTCGCTGGCGGCGGCGCTGCTCTATGTGCTGAGTCCGGTGGATCTGGTGCCGGATTTCATCCCCGGCATCGGCATGATCGACGATGTGGTGGTGCTGGCGCTGCTGCTCCAGAGCTTGGCCCAGGATCTGGCGGCCTTTCGGGTGTGGGAACAGACCCGCCGTTGAGTCGGGTACTCGTTATACAATCGGCTCTCTGACCGGGTGAGCTAGCTGAAGATCGCTGGAAAAGCCAGAAGGCGAGACCTGACCTAAGCCCAGTTTGCATGAGACGCGATGTGACCCCACGTATGTAGAACTGCTGGATTGACAGGGGCGCGTACGAAAGTGCAACATACGGATTCGGTTGACCGAGAAAAAGGCGTATCACACAGCGTGATGGCCCGTGTCATTGCGCCTCGTGGTTCATGAAGGGTGTGTTGCGGGCAATACGATCAAGGGGACGTGCGGCGCCGCATTAAATCTTAGAGAAGAAGGAGACCAGAATCATGGCATTGCTGATTACCGCGGAATGTATCAACTGTGGCGCCTGCCTGCCGGAATGTCCGAACGAGGCCATCTTTGAAACGCGCGGCGGCGCGGAAGAGAAGGGACTCCATGTTGGCGACGGTCAAGGTATGGGGAACGATATTTACGTGATCGCGCATGACCGATGCACCGAGTGTGTCGGCCATTTTGACGAACCGCAATGTGCGGCCGTTTGCCCGGTCGATAATTGCTGTATCTCTGATCCGCTGTATCCGGAGGGCACGGATGTCTTGCTGGAGAGGGCGAAGACCCTCAATCCGGACAAGGCGATCGATCCGGCAAAAGTCTGGAGCGGTGTGCGGAACTGACCTTCTGCTTCGAGGCCCATACCATTCTCGGTTGTTGAGAATGGTATGGGTACCCTCATGTGTGCGTTGGCCTAATTGGAACGATAAGTCATGGCTGATAAAGAGCCACGATTTCTGACCAATGCCACGGTCATCAAGGTCCTCGCGAAAGTCTTTGCCTTCCAAGCCATCGAGATCAATCTCTTGCGCGCCCAGGCGGGAATATCCGATGCGAATTGGACCAGCCTGAAGCGGGACGCGTTTAAGAAAACCTACGCGAAACAACGGGCGTTTTATGAAGATCGCTTAACCGGCGCGTTCGCGCTCGAACACATTTCCCAATCTGAACGCGAAACCAGACTGCTTGAACTCTGGCTCAAACAGAGCGAAGAGTCTTCCCTGGACGAATCCTAACCCATCCGCATGTGTCCTCTCTACGCTCCCGATCCGTTCAGAGAATGGTTTCAGTGTGGGTTCAAGATGCTAGTGCAACACCAGTATCCTGGGGACTCCAGGAACCAAGGAGTTGCACATGGCTACGTATCGACTAATTGACCCTCATGGAACGGGAAGAACTCAGTCGCATGTTGGCCGCCGGGTATAACGGCGGAGGCCCTGCAACGCGCGCCGAGTACGGTATCGCGGGAACTCGCTCGACACCGTGCGTGCCCCGTGACCTATCGGGCGGTGCCGGCTCATCACCGCGCCCAATGGTGGGTGCATCGTCCACGGAAGCCCCGCAAGATTGCGGCTACGCTCCGACTCCGCCGAGCGGTCTTGGCCCGGCTGGCGCACCGCTGGTCGCCGGAACAGATTACCCACAGCTTGCGCCTGCAGTATCCTCGAGACCCAACGATGCAGATTTCGCATGAAGCCATCTATACCTATCTCTATGGATTACCCCCAGACGCCTTCAAGCGTGCCCTCACCCGGCACCTCCGGCGACGCCATCGCTTTCGGCGGCCCCGCAAGGTCCGCCTCTCGTCGCGCCCCGTCCAGGACATCGTCAGCATCGACGAACGGCCAGCCGAGGTCGCCGCTCGCACCGTGCCCGGCCATTGGGAGGGCGACTTGCTTGTCGGCCATGCGAACGCGTCGGCGCTTGGGACGCTCGTGGAACGGACCACCCGATTTACGCTGCTGGTGCCGCTCACGGCCAAGGATGCCACGGCCGTGCGACGGGCCTTCGCGCGGGAGGTCCGGACCCTGCCCGCCCAACTTCGCCGCTCGCTCACGTATGACCAGGGGCAGGAGATGCGAGAACATCGGCTGTTTACCAAACAGACCCAAATGCCGGTCTACTTTGCCCATCCCCAGTGTCCGTGGGAGCGGGGCACGAACGAGAACACGAACGGCTTGCTGCGGCAGTTCTTTCCCGCCGGCACCGAGTTTCAACACGTTTCGCGGCGAGAGATCAAACGCGTACAGGCGATGCTCAACGATCGACCGCGGAAAGTGCTGAACTGGCACAGCCCGGCGCATGCTTTTCACCAACTGTTGC
>JABMDH010000127.1 GCA_015904075.1 Nitrospira sp. | reverse complement strand
ATTCAACCGCCTGTTTTTGGCGATGCTGAATTGAATGACTTGCCCCGATCCCTCCGATCTCTGCGCATGTTATTCCTGGTTCGATCGTGAATAATTTCAACTTCTTATTGCCGGTTGCACAGCATGGGGTAAAATGGCCACACGCAGCATAGGGCCTGGCAACAGACAGACATATAGGCACTTCAGCCGCCGTATCGACGAAATCCAGCATGGCCAAACAGTTCCGAAGAGCGATGGAGCGCAGTCTGTTAGACTGCCTTGCCTACCGTGGCCTGATCAATCAGGATGACTTGGATGCCACCGTCAAAGAAGCCTTATCCCGCGAAGTGGATCTGGAAACCGTTCTCCTTGATAAGTATCACGTGCCGAAGAGTGATCTCGGTGTGGCACTGAGTGAGTTCTATCAGTGTCCGTATGTGCCTTTCGATGAACGAACCGTCATCGACCCCGACCTTTTGAAAAATCTCAGTCTCGACTACCTCAGAAACAGCGCCTGGATTCCGCTGAAGCGTCAAGGGACGGTGCTGGACGTGGTCATTAATGACCCGCATGACCTGGACAAGGGGCTTGATATCCGTCGGGCCTTTCCCGGCGTCACGGTCCGGTTTTCGGTCGGTCTCCGCCGTGATATTGAACAGTATATCCTCGTCGTGACCGGGCAGGCTGACGAGGCATCGATCACGGAGATTCTTGGTGAGCTGGTCAATGAGGCGGGATCAGAGAGGGCCAGTGAGGCTGACAAAGGAGACATTGACGAAAACGATTCCGCTATTGTCCAGCTCGCCAATCAGGTTATTGCAGATGCCTACCGGCTGAATGCATCGGACGTGCATATTGAGCCCTACTCAGATAAGAAGGAAACCGCAGTGCGTCTCCGTGTCGATGGCACGTGTTTCACGTATATGCGGATTCCCGCGGTGTATCGACGGGCGATCATCTCCCGTATCAAGATCATGGCGAACCTGGATATCGCAGAACGACGGAAGCCACAAGACGGGAAAATCCGGTACAAACTGGCCAAGGATCGTCAGATAGAACTGCGGATCGCCACACTCCCGACGGCCGGCGGCAACGAAGACGTCGTGATGCGGTTGCTGACGGCGAAGGAAACGATGCCGTTGGAGGTGATGGATTTTGCGCCGGACATCCTGCAGACCATCAAGTCCCTCGCGGTCAAACCGCATGGCATCGTGTTGTGCGTGGGGCCGACCGGGTCTGGGAAAACGACGACACTGCATGCCATTTTAAGGCATATCAATACCGACGAGCGAAAAATATGGACGGCGGAGGATCCGATCGAGATCACCCAGGAAGGACTGCGGCAGGTCCAGGTGCATCCCAAGATCGGCTTCACTTTTGCCGCTGCGCTGAGGGCGTTTCTGCGGGCGGACCCGGACGTCATCATGATCGGCGAGATGCGCGACAAAGAGACGGCCGACATCGCGATTGAAGCTTCGCTGACGGGACATCTCGTCCTGAGCACGCTGCATACGAACAGTGCGGTCGAAACAGTCACGAGACTACTCGACATGGGATGCGACGCTTTCAATTTTGCTGATGCCATGCAGGGCATCGTGGCCAAACGTCTGTGCAAGCGTATTTGTGAAGAGTGCAAAGAGGGGTACCATCCGACGCGGCAGGAATACGACGAACTTGTTCAGGGTTATGGGGCAGGCTATTGGGAAAGGCTCGGAGTCGAATATATGGACAACTTGATATTGTATCGGGGACGAGGCTGCGAAGGCTGCAATAAAACCGGCTTCAAGGGGCGTATCCCGCTGCACGAGCTCCTGGTCGGCTCGGAAGAAGTGAAGGGACTTATTCAAGTAAAGGCCAGGTCAGCGGAAATCCTAAAGGTCGCGATGCGTGAAGGAATGGTGACGCTGGTGCAAGACGGCATACAAAAAGTCTTGCGCGGGGTCACGACCTATCGTCAGATCCGTACCGTGGCCATGAAGTAAACGTGAACCGTCTGGCGTTCACAGGCGACGCCCTGTTACGGAGTATTTTCCAGTAACGAGACAAATACGCGCAGCCGTGCCAGGGATACGTCGGATACCCGGATGAATTCCAGACCGCATCGATAGTCACTAACCCACAGAACTCCAGCCGATTCGATGTCAACCGGTTCCGTGCCGTCTGGAAGATAGATGTGGATCGATGTGTGCGAATGTAGTTCCGGGATATGCTCAGCAGTCAAGGCGCAGCCCGTCATCGAAATGTTGAGGATCGTCCCCTGTTCCGATGGGGCTGTGTCGCCGAACATAACCGGAAGTTGAACCGCAAAACGTTGGGCCCGTCGAGACTCTTTACTCACCGATATTCCTTCCGCACGGTTGGTCCGATGTGGGCCTGTACACCCTAGTGGCGATTGCTGTGCCTGTCAACACTTGGACTTGTCACATCACAAAGCGAACAAGAGTTGTATGCCACGAATGGCCAAAAATGTCGTCCAATTGTGTGAAAAGAACAAGAAGCAGAAATGGAACAGGCAGGGCTCACGAACACATATCGAGTAACCGGGTAAAGGAGTTATGACCTTTGGAGACCGTAGGGTTTGTTGCACGAGATTGCCTGATGAGTAGGGGTAGGCGTGAGCAGACTAAAGCAGGGCTAAGCCGTGCGATCGACACTGGTTAGAAAGTGCTATGTGTGGTGTCCCCCTCTCGAAGAGGAGGGAAGC
>JABMDH010000126.1 GCA_015904075.1 Nitrospira sp. | reverse complement strand
AGACGTTTCGCAAGTCGAGTAACACCGGCCTGCGCATCACCGCTTTTAATTTGTCGAACTCCAGGCTGCGAAACAGGTTCCACTCGGTCATGATTATCAGTGCATCCGCGCCTTCAGCTGCATGATAGGCATCCCGGCAGGGCTGCAGGCCGGGAAGTATTCGACAGGCTTCTTCCAACGCTTCCGGATCGTAGGCACGGATGACTGCTCCCTCGGCTAAGAGCTCCTGCCCGATCGCCAGCGCCGGCGCTTCACGAAGGTCGTTGGTGTTCGGCTTGAACGAGAGACCCAGCATTCCAAAAGTTTTCCCTTTCAGCCCTCCGACAGCCTCACGGATCTTCACCATCATCTGTTTCCGTTGGGCCTCGTTCACCCGCGAAGCAGCTGAGGCGATCTGCATCGGATAGCCGTGGCGCTCCCCCGTCTGGATGAGCGCAGCCAAATCTTTAGGAAAGCATGATCCCCCGAACCCAGGTCCGGCATGAAGAAACTTGGAGCCGATTCGATGGTCGAGCCCCATGCCTTTGGCCACCATTTGCACGTTGGCGCCGACCCGCTCGCAAAGATTGGCGATTTCGTTGATAAAGGAAATCTTCGTCGCCAGAAAGGCATTGGACGCATACTTGATCAGTTCCGCCGTCGGCACATCGGTCACGACGATCGGGGTCTCGATGAGATACAGCGGACGATAGAGGTCTTTGATGATGGCGACGGCCTGATCACTGTCTGCCCCGATCACCACGCGATTCGGCCGCATGAAATCTTCGATGGCCGACCCTTCCCGGAGAAACTCAGGATTGGAGACCACGTCGAAACGGATGGGCGTTTTCTGTGTCTTGGCAATGACCTCTCGAAGTTTTTCTCCCGTTCCCACCGGAACCGTTGACTTGGTCACAATGACTTTATACCCGGTCATGTAACGCGCAATTCCCTTACCGACCTCTTCGACATAGTATAAATCCGCAGAGCCATCGCCTCTCGGTGGAGTCCCCACAGCTATAAAAATCACCAGTGCCTTATCGACGGCCTTGGCGATATCCGTGGTAAAACTCAACCGCCCTTCTTTAACCCCTTTGGCGACCAATGCCGAAATGCCCGGCTCAAAAAACGGGACGTCACCCTTCTCAAGTTTTTCAATTCGCTTCGCATCATTGTCCATGCAGGTGACGTTCACACCGAACTCTGCGAAGCACGCCCCTGTGACAAGTCCGACATAACCGGTTCCAATAACGCTGATATGCATGCGCGGATCTCCTCAAGACAAGAATGCATTGCTGTTTGGCAAGGAAAGTATAACGACGCGGGGCAGCACAGGCAATAAACTCTTACCTTTCGTCTCAGTCCCAGCTACTATGCCTCTTTCATTGACTCACGGAAAATGCGTTGAGTAGAATCCGGCTCCCTTTCAAACGCATGAGGGAGCGGAACAGGAGCGTCGTTGATCGTGTTTACTCTCCCCTAACATGATTGTGTCTTCCACCCATGACTCAGAGACCAACCCCCATCTCTCGCTGGTTCCTTCTGATGACCGCCCTGGTGACAGGTGCAGTGGTGATGGCGCTTGAAATCCTGGGAAGCCGCCTGCTTGCTCCGGTGTTCGGGAACTCATTATTCGTCTGGGGCGCGTTGATCGGCGTGATCCTGGCTGCGATGAGCAGCGGGTATGCGTTCGGCGGATGGAGTTCCGACCGCTATGCCGGGGGAACCGTCCTCGCCGCACTCTTGATCTTTTCCGGAAGCTGGACCTTTCTGATCGCCTGGGGCAACCAACCGATCCTCTTTGAGATTGCCAAGCTCGTGCAGGATCCACGATGGGGCCCCTGCCTCGCTGCCTCCGTCCTCCTTGCGCCGCCTGCCTTCGGGCTGAGCGGTGTGTTGCCGGCGATGTTGCGTCTCTCCGTCGCAGACATGGAGCACCTGGGCCGCCAGACCGGACGTCTCATCGCCTTATCGACGGTCGGCAGCCTGGTGGGAACATGGGGTACCGCGTTCTTTCTCTTATCATGGATCGGCAGTCAGTCGTTGGTGGCATGGCTGGGCGGCATTCAACTGGGACTCGGCTTCTGGTGGCTTGTGAGAGGAACGCCAGCCCGTCCATTGATCGTGGGCCTGGGCGTTGTGTATGCCGCGCTCTTGGGTGCGTTGGCACTGCATCCGCTCCAGCGCCTGAATCAGCCGATCTATCAAGAAGACAGCCCCTACCAGCAGGTACGAATCCGTGAAGATGACTTGTTTCGGTATCTCGTCTTGGATCGGACCTTTCATGCCACGATGTGGAAAGCGGATCCCGTGTGGCTGTTTCTCCCCTATAGTCAGCTCATGGTGTCTTCGTTAGCATTGGCCCCCGAGCCGAAGCGCGGGCTGATCCTCGGCCATGGCGGAGGATCGATCACAAAGTGGCTGGCACATAACTGGCCGGATTTGGAACTGGATGTCGTGGAATTCGACCCGGCGGTCGTACGCATGGCAGAGGAATACTTCGACTACCATGCGCCTGCCAACCACCATGTCTCTGTGAAAGATGGGCGCGCCTTCCTGAATGGGACGGATCGCACCTATGATGTCATGTGGATCGATGCCTTTGCGCGGGACATGATTCCGTTTCATCTGACGACGGTGGAATTCTTCTCGCTGGTTCGCGCGCATTTGAATCCTGATGGAGTCGTCGCCGTCAATCTGGCATCCTCCGGCACGGAAGGCGATCTTGCTCGGGCAGCGGCTGTGGTGCAAACCATGACCCGCGCCTTTCCAACTCTGCAATCCTTCGCCGTCGAAGGCCCATGGAAAACAGGCATGTCCCAAGCCAAGAACATCATTTTCTTCGGAGGCCATCCGATCGAAACCGGCTCACCCGAACGCACGATTGAGCAAGTAACGACAATGGCCATGAATCGGCAATTGCCGATGGAGGCCATCGCGCTCTTGAATACTCGCCGAACAGAGCCCTGGCCGACGGGTGTCGAATTGACCGACGATTTCGCTCCCTACGATCTGCTGATCGGACGGGAAGGATATCGTGCGCAGGCAGAATAGCTGGGGCACGGTCTCGGTGGGGTTTATCAGACGCCAACTATCACGATAAAACGATAATTAGGCGCCGGGACAACCGAAAGCAATACTACTGGTTGGTTAAAGACTCTATCCGCTGGAAGCTTTGAGGTCACTTAACTACGCGCGTCGTTTACTCAAACGTCTGAGTGTTTCGATATCGCCATTAACCAGGCTTTGCTTTTTTGCCGCACTCCATCGTTTCAGCTGACGCTCTCGCTTTATCGCTTGAGTCTCTGTCTCAAAGCCCTCCGCATACATGAGTCGGACAGGCCGGCGCTTGAAAGTATAGGTTGCCCCTCGACCGCTATTGTGAGCATAAACGCGAGCTTGCAGGTGCTCGGTTGAACCTACATAGAAAGAATCATCTGAACAGCGAAGAATGTACACATAGTACATACTGCCTCTCGACAAGCTCGAGGCACCATTCGACTCGCCAGCAAGAGCCTACCTCGATTCTTTAGTGGCCTGCCATGAGCGAGCAGGGCTGTGCTCCCCAGAGCACAACCCGCGAGTCGAATGGTGGAGGCGAGGGGAGTTGAACCCCTGTCCGAAGACCGTCAGCACATCAGATCTACATGTGTAGCCGATAGTTTAAGTTTCGCAGCCACCCACGCCCATCGGCTGGCTTAGAATAGCCGCTAGCCCAGAAAATTCTCGTCCTCAGCCGCTGAGCACCAGCCTTGGACCAGCCCGCTGCATCGCGCTCCAACCACCCCCGCGGGCATCAGATGGAGGAACGTCGCAGTTAATTAAGCTGCGAGTGCCAGTTCTTGATTGGCAGTTGCATTTTCCTAGAGGTTTAACGAGTCCCCAGGAGCTCGACATGCACCGATGACTTCAGTATCCCCGTCGATACCGGTCGCCCCCTTTCTTAGAATAACAGGCTGAGGTTCAGGTCAAGGTTGAGCGCAATGACCGACGGAATTCCTGCCTTCCTCAGTCGTAACCTTAGCCTCGTCCTTGGCAGTATTGATAGGCATCATACCCCACAGATCAAGGGGATGCCAGGGGAGGTCAGAAATGAGTGATCGGCCGCGCAACCGCCAGATGAGTGACCGCTATGCGCTCTTGAATCTGGTGACTTTGGCAAACGTAATCGCAATAAAGGGTAATGCCAGGCCTAAGAGCAGTTGCACGATGAGCAAGGAACCCAGCTGGCTGTAGTCGGCGGGAGTTTGGAGAGCGCCTGAGGCCGCGTCTTTGACTTCGCGGGTGACGACGAAGATCTCATTGAGGTACTTGGTGCCGAGCTGGCTGAGCGAGAGCGCCAGGTTGGTGAACGACGCCATCACGGCAAAAAACGTGGCCTTCAAGTTGGCGGGGGCGCTATTCGCAATCCAGGCTAACAGCGGGATCATCGAGATCTGACCAAGCGGCGACTCCAGCGCCGTATCGACCAGGGCGATAAACCGCGCATCCACCACCCCACCGGTCATCCTCGCTGTCCATTCATGCAGCCCGTAATACATGCCGACCATCGGCACGGTGAGGATCGTCCCTATGAGGGTCAGAAACCCCACGACATACGCGATCGATCGCTCTGCCATGAAACGCCGGAAAACAAATAACCCGGCCAGCGTCAGCACATTGGCAATCAGTGACAGGATGGATAAAAACTGCTGATCGAATTGCAGCTGGTCGATCATCCACCAGGTCGTGCCTGGACCGGTCCCGGGAATCGCGCGAAAGATAAACACGACGACGGCTGTTCCGACCAATGTAAATCGCTTGTCAGGCTCCAACTCCTTGACCAATTTGACCATCAAGAACAGCACAATGCTCATCGATCCGATAAAGAGGATCTCTTCGCTATAGGTGAAGCCGCCCAATCCAACAGTCACAGTAAACGCTGCGAACAACAGGCTGCCGCCGAGTATCCACCAATTAGGTTGCGTCGTCTCCGCCGATTGTTCGCGTACGTTGACCATGCGCTCGGCCTGTTCCTGCGTGAACCCCTGTTGGACCAATTCCTCCCGATGCCCCCGCCGGAGCCACCAGGCCACCCCAAGACCCAACACCGAGACGAACGGGATGATGAGCGCCATCAGATAGATCTGCTGATACAGCTTCACGAGCTCGGCTTGCGGCAGGCCGGCGGTGCCGGCGAAGACATAGACATTGACCGTTGCTACGAGGACTCCGCCCCCGACAATCGCCACTCGGCCGAGCGTTTGCATCGTGGTATGCATCAGTTTGCGGGATGTCTCGTCGAACGGCTGCCCCCGTTCGTCCACGCGGGGCACCGCTTCGACTGTCATCGCATCGGCAACGGCATCCTGGATGACATACCCGATCGGAGCCAGCAGCGTGCTCAGCACAAACCACGCCTCAGCCGGCATCACCGCGACCATCGCCTCACGATTGCCGATCAATGCCGCCATAATACCAAGACTCACGGCGAGCAACCCGGCACCCAACCCAACCAGCCAACTTTTCCAGCGCCACAGGAGATCGATCGTATGGCCGATCGGCATCTTGAGCGCCCAGGGAATACCGGCCCAAAATCCGAGAGCGGCTAAGAAGGAGGCGGAAAGGCCGAGGTAGTCTTTGACGAAGAAGGTTCCGACAATCCCGGTGAGCCCTGAGATGCCGTAGGCCATGTAGACCATGAGCGGAGGCAGGTAGGACAGTCTCATCTCCCGGCCGAGTGAGAGAATATTCCGATCGATCCAGCTGAAAAGGTGAGTCGGCATGGGGAGGATGAGGGTTAGGCGGACACGACCGCGTCCGCCTCGATTTCAACCAGCATATCGGGGTCGATCAGGCGTTTCACTTCGACCATGGTGGTGGCAGGCCGGATGTTTCCAAAAATCTCTCCGTGCGCGCGGCCGACTTCCTGCCACTGATCGATATTCGCCATGTAAATGCGGGTTCTGACTACGTCGTTGAGCGAGGCTCCGGCTTGCACCAGCGCCGCTTCAATTGTTTTGAACGTCTGGATGGTCTGCGCATAGGGATCGCCCTTGCCGACAAGACCGGACGGCGTCATGGCCGTCGAGCCTGATACACAGAGCACTGAACCGACCCGCACTGCGCGCGAGTACCCGATTTTCCCTTCCCACGGCCCACCGGTCGAAATATTCTGTCGTGCCATCGGACTTCCTCCTATATCACAATGCCGCCGCCCGCTTGAATGTTCTGCCCGGTCAGCCAGCGGGCCTCTTCACTGACAACGAATGCCACCACATCGGCAATGTCATTCGGAAGACCGATCCGCTTCAAAGGGGACAGCTGGATGCCGATCTGTCGATAGTGCTCCGTCATCATCCCGGTTTCGGTAAAGCCCGGCGAGATCGTATTGACCGTAATCCCTCGCGCAGCCAGCTCTTGGGCCAATCCTTTCGTATACTGCTCCAGCGCGCCTTTGCCGCCGAGATACGCTGTGGCGCCAGGAAAACTCAAATGGGTGCCGGCAGTGGAGATATTCACGATCCGTCCCCCGTCTTTCAGCGATTTCGCAGCCTCTTGCATCGCAAAATAAGGACCTTTCGCATTCAGCGCAATGATCTGGTCGAAATCCTCCTCGGTCGTCTCCATCAACGGCTTCGGCATAAACCGGCTGGCATTGTTGACGAGAATATCCAGTCGACCGAATTGCTTCACCGTATCAGCGACCAGACGGCGTGCGTCGGCGGCGACACCCATGTCCGCCTGGACGGAGACGGCCTTCCCCCCCTTAGCCTGAATCCCCGTGACAACCTGGCGCGCCTTCTCACTGCTCTTTGAAAAATTCACCACCACAATTGCGCCCTCTTCGGCAAATCGCTCCGCGATCGCCCGACCAATTCCGTTCGATGCTCCGGTTACGATCGCGACTTTCCCACTGAGCCCCATCCTCCGCTCCTCCTCACAAAAATTATTCACCCAAGGCCACGTGACCCTGATTGATCCGACGAAACCATCAACGAAATCCTGGCGGTGCTCTCAGGACGAGCCGTCCCGTCACGGCGCAGGGGGTTGATTCCGACGGGTCACGAGGGCCCGCACATGGTCTCTCATCTCTTCCCCGGATAACCGCACGCGATCTCCATGGCCGGCCAACACCCATTCAAAGCGGTAGTTCAGCAGCTTCTGGATCGAGTCCACCAGGACTCGCTTCCTCCACACCAGGCGAGTCGGCGCCCCCAATGACTTCGACTGTGGATTCCACCACAGATGATCGCCGGTGAAAAGAAATTTCTCCCGATAGAGCAGGGCCATGCTGCCGGCTGTGTGACCCGGAACAGGAATCGCCACAAATCCGGGAGACAGTTCGGCGTCGTCGGCTCCATCGATAAACCATTCAGCATCCGGCATGGCTTCGGCATCGGCGCGATGAATAATCCGCTGTGCCCCGAAATGCGCGGCATACTTGCCGGCATCGGCCACGTCG
>JABMDH010000125.1 GCA_015904075.1 Nitrospira sp. | reverse complement strand
TCAAGGACAGTATTACCTCGCGGCCGAGAAACATTTGGCCGGGGTTGACGCAGAGACCGATTGGATTCTTCACGAATGGGCCGCGACGTTACGGCTGCTGACCGGCGATCGGCGGCAATTGGTCGGGAAGCTCGATTGGGTGACCAAGCTCTGGCTGTTGGAAACCTTTATGCAGGACGAGAAGATTGGCCGGGACGATCCCTGGCTGGCAAGTTTGGATTTGGAGTACCATAATGTGAATCCTGAGCGCGGGCTCTTCCTGGGGCTGGAGGCAGAGGGGAAGGCTTGGCGGATGACGTCGGAACAGGACATCGAAGCGGCCCTGGTGGCTGGACCTGCCGATACCAGAGCGGGGATTCGCGGCCTCTGCATTAGGCAGTTTCCGGATCAGATCAAATCGATGCAGTGGGAACGGATTCAGTTCAGCGGGGGGCTGCTTCCGCGAACGTTGGAAATGGGCGACCTCTTCGAGCCTCAGGATGTGCAAGCTTGCGCGCAGCTTTTCGAGCGCGCGGCATCCCCGCTGGATGCGCTGACCGAGTGGAACAGAGAAAAGGAGTCTCGATTATGAACTACAGCTCAATGCCGGAACGCCGTGAAGGGCCCGGCAGCCCGATGCCGAAGGCTCCGAGCCCGTCCGAGGAGGGCGGGGGGCCGAAGCGGCCAGAGACAGGGTCGCCTGACAAAGACAATTTGCTCAAGCGTATGCGGAAGGTTGATCCGAAGCAGGCGGAGCGGTATCGGCAGAGAACGGGACAATAAAATCTGAGAGGGGTAGGCGGGCAGTCCTCTGTGCTCGCGCAACGCGCGGCCTGGGAAGGCCCTCGTTGGACGCGCGCAATGCCCCTCCGGATGTGTGGAGTGAGATGCGAATAACGGTGAGGTAAAGAAATGGGGATGCAAGGGGATTTTCTTCAGCTATTGAAAGAGCAGGGCTACACGCTCAGCCTGCCGGCTGCGATGGGGGCCGGGCATGCGATGACGAATGCCACGACGATTCTGGCCTTCAAGTATCGCGATGGGGTGCTGGTGGCAGGAGACCGCCGTGCGACCGCCGGCAACATGGTGATGTACGATCGCACGGACAAGGTGCTGGAAATCGATCGGCACAGTGTGATGGCGATTGCCGGAGTTCCTGCGACCGCCTATGAAATGGTGCGGGTTCTGGAGCATTCCTTCAAATACTATCGTAGAACGCAGCTGCAAGAGTTGAGTTTCGACGGCAAGCTGCGCGCCGTCTCCAAGTTGCTGAAGGACAATGTGCCGGCTGCCTTGGCCGGGACTGGCGCGGTGGTTCCGGTGTTTGCCGGCTACGACCTGGAGCAGGGCTCGGCCAAGATCTACTTCTACGATATCCTTGGGGCGGAATTTGAGGGCGTGGAATATGCCGTGTCCGGGTCCGGTTCCCCCACGATCCGTGGCATCCTGCACTATTTGAACACCTGGGGTGATCAGCCCCTCAATCGGCTGCCTGAGGAACAGGCCATGGTGCAGGCCTTGCGGTTGCTCACGAGCGCGGCGGAGTTCGATTCGGCGACCGGCGGCGTCAACCGGGAGGCGAGTCTCTAC
>JABMDH010000124.1 GCA_015904075.1 Nitrospira sp. | reverse complement strand
TTTGAGTTCCAAGGACTGGAAGCGGTACTTTCAAAAGATCCGGCACTGGCTATCAACAAGGGACTCGCATGGTTCGCTCAAGACCAAGCGGAATTCCGTTTTCGAGGAGGGAACCTGCTCAGGAGAGCGTTTCCCACCTGCACGCCTGAGTTTGCAGCCGCGCTCGGCGAGTTCATCAAAGCAGGCAGTGACGCTGAAGCCGATTTCTCTCTCGCCCTTCTCCAGAACTATCTTGGTTTGACATCCACTGACAGCATTTTGAAGGAGATTGTATCGCGCTTTCCACAGGACGATCGCAAACTGGGCGTTGTCCGGGCCATCATCAATAGCACCAACGCAACCTCAGCCTCCGGTGAATTCAGGATTGCGGACGCATGGCGAGTCAAGCAAGAGTCACTGTCACACTGGCTGACAGACGAACGCCAGACGGTTATAGCTTTCGCCGAACAGCACCTTGCAGAGCTTGACCGAATGATCGTGGCAGAGCGTCGCCGTGTGGAGGTTGAGAGAGAACGACGAGAGCGGAATCGACATGAGGATGAATCAGGCCACGATCATGGATACAGGGCGAAACCCTTCTGAGAGCAGACATCCGGCAATGGAGAGAATACGGAAACATTCAGTCAGAATGTCCAGCAAGACCTGGATCTTCGACGCCTCGCAGCCTCCATCATACCCTCTGGCTGCCTCTTCCCCTGCGCATCCCACATGCCGGAAGCCTTGCGGCCTCAAGAAATAGCCTGTTCCCGTTATGTCATTCCGCTCCGCATCACTTGCATCCGGATCAACATTCTCCATAGTAAGAGCCCGACTTATCGTGGAAGCTTCAGCACCCAACTCAGCACCGTGTCGGAAACCCGATCGGGCAGGAGCTTCACCATCACCGCACGAAATTTCGCGTCGGCCCCTACGAGATACCGCGTCTTTGGGCGAGCTGCCGTCAACGCCTGTTCCACGACCTGCGCAACAGCATCAGAGGCAATGGCCCGTTTGGCCGCCTCCTCAACAACCTTCCTCACCCCGGCAATCACGTCTGCATATAACCGTCGCAACTCAGGCGTAGTCGCAGCCTCCAGGTCAGCCGCCCCCTTACCCGATTTGTCCCAGATCGGCGTCGCAATCGCGCCCGGCTCTACAATCGACACCTTAATCCCCCATTGCTGGACTTCCAATCGCAACGCATCAGTGATCGCTTCGAGGGCAAACTTCGATGCCGAATAGGGGCCCATCAGCGGCATCGCCGCACGGCCTGCAATCGAACCCATGTTCACAATACGTCCTCGGGCCAACCGTATGAGCGGGAGAAATGCCTGCGTGACCGCCACCTGGCCGATCAGATTGATCTCAAACTGCCGGCGCAGATCGCGAATGGGCACCGCCTCCAGTGGACCTACCACCGCAATCCCGGCATTATTAATGAGACCAAACAATCCGCGGGTGCCGACATGCTCCGCAACCGTCGCGCGGGATTGTTGGATCGACACGTCATCTGTCACATCAAGAATGAGGGGGATCAACCGGTTCGCACCCTCCTGCTGTTGCAGTGCCTCACCATCCTCATTTTTCCGGACACCGGCAAAAACCACAAAGCCTAAGCGGTCCAGGTGAACCGCACAGGCTGCTCCAATTCCCGTCGATGCGCCAGTGATGACTACGGCTCTCCCGTTCCCGATCGACATATCGAGCCCTCTCTATTTTCAACAGGCATTCGGTAGACACCGGCCTCGGTCTTCGGCTATCATCCCTGCCGACTTACCAGCAAATACAACACCGTGGCGGTGTAGCTCAGTTGGTAGAGCAGCGGACTCATAAGCCGCGGGTCCCCCGTTCAATCCGGGGCACCGCCACCATACTACACGTTATGCAACCCACCCGCGTATTGGATTTTCTGCATACTCGGTGCAAACACTTCAAGCCCCCCGATGCGTGACGCGGAAGGCAGAACAGCCTGGCTCAGCCGATCTTGATCGAAAGGACGCACGATGCTCAACCTGCCTGTGAAGATCTCGACCAGACACAACGGAAAAATGTTACGATTAGATAGCGACGCGGAAACCATGGAACTGATCGGTCCGGCAGACGAGCCATTGGGGAGAGTATCCTGGGAAGCCATGATTGATTTCATTCACAACTCAAACAAAACGAGCCGCCCTCAGCGACCACCTCGCAATTACTCCCGCAGCCCGCTCGCAGCCACATTACGCTATACCACACCAGGCAGTACAAACTCCGCGGGCGTCACCTGCGAGATCGGCGGAGGCGGAATTTTCATTGAGACATCGAGCCCTCCCCAAATAGGCACGATACTCACCCAGGAACTCGCCCTCCCTGATGATCCCGCCAACCCGATCAGTGCGCAAGGACAAGTCGCCTGGGTCAGGGCCGAGGAACAGCGTCATGTGCTCTATCCTGGGATGGGAATTCAATTCACTGAGATTTCAGATG
>JABMDH010000123.1 GCA_015904075.1 Nitrospira sp. | reverse complement strand
TCACTGGATCTGGTTTATTTTTCCTCAGATCGCCGGGCTTGGTCGTAGTGGAACCGCGCAGCAGTTCGCCATCACCTCCCTCGACGAAGCCAAAGTTTATCTCCAACACCCTGTCTTAGGTCCGCGTCTCAGAACCTGTACGCAGCTTGTGCTGGATGTGAATGGTCGTAGCGCTGAGGAGATCTTCGGCTATCCCGACGATCTCAAATTCCGGTCCTGCATGACCTTGTTTCTGACTGCTGCCACCGACAACAGCATCTTCAAAGACTCCCTGCTCAAGTGCTTCGACGGCAAGCCCGACACCTTGACACTCGACCTCCTGGCACAGCAACAGTCTTAGCTGCCTCTCATGCCTGAATCCGATCGCGGCGTAAGCCAGATAGATCTACGCTGCGCCTTTGCGCGATTCACGGTGTAGGGCCTCGGCAACCGCGCGAGGGTTCCGAGTCGCAACGCGCAGAAGCGCGAGTGCAGGGCCGTCAGGGGTGCGCCTTCCCTGCTCCCAGTTGCGCAAGGTTGCCACGCTCACCCCGATCATCAGGGCAAACTCGGTTTGTGACGCCTTGAGCTTTTCCCGAACACTCTTCACATCGGTCGGTCGAAAGGTCGTCACTCGAGCAGGCTTCATGACCCCTCGCCGTATTTTCCCCGCCTGCCGGATGCTCGTCAGTAGTTCCTGAAATGCCGCGTCCTTCATGTGAATTCCTCCCGAACCAGTTTCGCCAGCGCCTTGAGCTGTGTGGCCGTCAAATCGCCCTGCTCGTTCTTCGCATAGAGATACAGCATGTAAAATGTCTGGCTTGCCGGTTCCCAATAATAGATGAGGCGTACGCCCCCGCGCTTACCTCGACCCGGCGCCGCCCAACGAAGCTTTCTCAATCCTGCTCCACCCTGAATAAGTGAGCCTTGGGCAGGACGAAGCAACATTGCCAACTGGAGTGCGCGATACATCTCATCGTCAAGATGACGACGGAGCGCGGCGGTAAATACCGGGGTCTCGACGAACCGCATAGCCCATGCTACGCCAATGGCGCAGTCTCTTGCAAGATGGTTTCATTGCCCTATTCAGAAATGAGCCTGAACAATACCCCTGATTGGGCTCCATCGGGCTGTGTCGTAGGTAGGTTCTATTGCGTTTGACCAATACAACCTAACCGAATGATGGAACGCTTGCCGAAAAACTGAGCCAAGAAACTAGACACCTCCCCAATCCTGAGTATAATGGCCTCACTCCATGCGCGATGCACGGAGTCCACTTCAACCCTGAACCGTCACGAAACAAACATGCCAAATACACGCAAGCAAGTTCTGACCATCGCCGGTTCCGACTCAGGGGGAGGCGCCGGGATACAAGCCGATATCAAAGCCATGTCCGCTAACGGCGTGTTCGCCATGTCGGTGATCACGGCAATTACGGCCCAGAATACGGAAGAGGTCACGGACGTCTTTGAATTGCCGCCCGCGATCGTCGCCTCCCAAATCGACGCCGTATTCGACGATTTCGAAGTCGCCGCCGTAAAAACCGGCATGCTGTCGTCCGCAACCATTGTCGACGTCGTCGCTGCGATGTTGAAACCTCAAAACATTGCATACCTCGTCGTCGACCCGGTCATGATTTCCAAGAGCGGCCATTCCCTGCTGAAGCCGGACGCCATCGATGCACTGAAGACGCAACTATTCCCACTCGCCCTGATTGTCACGCCGAACGTCCATGAGGCCCAGCAACTGTCCGGCATCGAGATTAAATCGTTGGCCGATGCGCGGCGGGCGGCAAAGGTAATCCACAACTTCGGATGCAAATATGTCTTGATCAAGGGCGGCCATCTGCTCACTGAGCGAGCCACCGATCTGTTATATGACGGCCGGTTCTTCACTGTCTTCAAGGGGGACTTCATCGACACGCCGCACACCCACGGCACCGGCTGCACATTCGCGTCCGCCATTGCCGCGCATCTTGCGCTCGGCAAACCGGTCGGAGACGCCGTACAAACCGCCAAGACCTACCTCACGGAAGCCATTCGCCATAGCCTGGCAATCGGTCACGGACAGGGACCGACAGACCATTTTTATTTCCTCGAGCGATAAGAGGCACGGATGCTGCGGCATTGTCCTCCCATCGTATTTCTTCTCACGGGTTTCAGCTGGCTCCTGCTCGCGTCGATCCTGGGCCTGGCTATCCTGATTGGCCTGGTCCATGGCACCCCGCTCCCC
>JABMDH010000122.1 GCA_015904075.1 Nitrospira sp. | reverse complement strand
GCTTGAATTGCTGGCCCAGATCAAACGTGACTATCCCGACATCAACGTGATTCTCATGACCGCGTTCGGATCGGTGGAGACGGCGGTAGAAGCCATGAAATTTGGGGCGAGCGATTACCTCACCAAGCCGGTCAAGAAAGACGAACTGGTGCGTGTCGTCGAACGGGTGCTGCGGGAAACGGCTTTACGGCGAGAAGTGAACCGGCTGAGGAAAGAGGTGCACAAGGAGTATAGCTTTCACCAGATTTTGGGAAAGAGCAAAGCGATTCAAGCCGTCTTCGATTTGATCCGCCGGGTGGCCGACAGCCCGACCAATGTGCTCATTACCGGGGAGAGCGGGACCGGCAAAGAGCTGGTGGCCAAGGCCATCCACTATAACAGCAGCCGGAAAGAGGCGCCGTTCGTTCCGGTCAACTGTGCGGCAATTCCTGAACAGCTGTTGGAAAGCGAGCTGTTCGGGCACATGCGGGGCGCCTTTACCGATGCCAAGACGGACAAGCGCGGGTTGTTCGAAGAAGCGCAGAAGGGGACCCTGTTTCTTGACGAGATCAGCGAGCTGCCGCTCATGCTGCAAGCTAAAATTCTGCGCGCGATTCAGGAACGGGAAATCAGGCGGGTCGGAGCGACCAAGCCGGTCTCGGTCGATGTACGGATCATTGCGGCGACCAATCTCAATCTCAGCGAGGAAGTGAAGAACAAGCGGTTTCGCGAAGATTTGTATTATCGGCTCAATGTCATTGAACTGAAGCTCCCGCCGTTGCGTGAACGGCTGGAAGACATTCCGTTGTTGGTTGCCGCCTTCTTGAAGAAGTGCAGTGAGGCGGGCGGGAAAGAGGTCAAAGGCGTGAGTGAATCTGCGCTGGCGATGCTGATGGATTATGCCTGGCCGGGGAACGTTCGTGAATTGGAGAACGTGATCGAACGGGCCGTGACGCTCACCCGCGGTGAGAAAATTTCTCCCGACGATCTGCCTCAGACTGTGCAAGGGGCGCGCGGCGACCGGCGGGTGCTGGATGAAGCAGCCGAGAAGAGTTTGCCCTTGCATGAAATTGAAAAAGAGTACATCAAGAAGATTCTCGATAAGACCGGCGGCAACAAGTACCAAGCTGCCCATACCCTTGGCATCGACCGCAAGACGCTGTATCGTAAGCTCGCTGAAATCGACGGCGACTCTCATCCAGAGGAATGACCGCCTCTTCCTGATCGTCTAAGGCCGGGATTGATCGAATGTTGGCTGGCAGTACCCTTGCTATGCGCATTGCGCCATGGGCGATCCCGGCCCTCACTGCCGGCATCTTCATATTCGATTTCTTCACGCCGATCGGCGTGGCCGTATCGATCCTCTATACCATCCCTTTGCTTCTGACGTTTGTCTCACCGCGCGAGCGAACCCCGATCTATTACTGCGCTCTAGTGACCGGACTTGTGTGGATCAATTTGTTTCTGAAACCTTCGGGAAGTCCTTTCTCCTATGGGGTGTTCAATCGCACGCTCGGTACCTTCGTCATGTGGGGGATTGTGCTGGGATTCGCACACTATAGGAAGACCCATGAACGGCTGGTCTCGCTTGAATCGGCTCAGGCGAGAACCGTAACGGAGTTGATGTCGGAGCGTGTGGAGCGAGCCCATGCCGAGGGCCTGATGATGGCGGCGCAGGAGGCGCGGGCCTATGCCGACACCGCGGCACTGGGTGCCGCATCCGGCCGCCGTGAAGTGGAACAGGCGCTTCAGATCAGCCAACTCAGACTGGCAGGCATCATTGAGTCTGCGATGGATGCCATTATCACGGTGGATGAGGGACAGCAGGTTGTGTTGTTCAATCGAGCAGCCGAGCAGATGTTCGGTTGTTCCATTCAAGAAGCAATCGGGCAGCCGCTCACGCGATTCTTGCCCGCCCGTTTCCGAGAATCCCATCACCATCATATCCAGGCGTTCGGACAAGTCGGCGTGACGAGCCGGAAGATGGGTCGGTTGGGATCAGTGTCGGGTCTGCGAACCAATGGGGAAGAGTTTCCCATCGAAGCCGCTATTTCGCATATCACCGTGGAGGAAAAGAAATACTACACCGTTATTCTACGAGACATCACCGAGCGGCAACGGGTGACAGAAGAGTTGCGGAGTCAGCAGGAGTTTATTGAAACGGTGTTAGAGACCGCGGGAGCGCTGGTGGTCGTGCTGGATCGTCAGGGCACGATTCTCCGGTTCAATCGGGCATGCGAGCAGACCACCGGGTACAGCTCGGAGGAGATTGTCGGGAAGACGGTCTGGGACGTGCTGGTCATTCCTCAAGAGATCGACGCCGTGAAAGCTGTGTTCGCCCGCCTTGTAGGCGGGGAGCCACGCAATGAATATGAAAACGTCTGGGTCTCGAAGGATGGCCGCCGGAGGCGCATCGCCTGGTCGAACACCGTCATTACCAATCGGCAGGGGGAAGTGGATTATGTGGTGGGGACGGGGATCGACGTGACGCTCTTGAGCCAGATTCAAGAACAGCTCAGGAAAACCGAACGGATGGCCGAATTGGGTACGCTCGCGTCCGGCATGGCCCATGAGATCGGTACACCGATGAACGTGATTCTAGGCCGTGCCGAATATCTAATGGATCGAGTCCAAGAAGAACCGGTCAAGAAGGGCCTCCACACGATCGTGACACAGGTCGAACGGATCACCAAAGTGATGAACCAATTGCTCGCGTTTGCCCGACGCAAACCTCCTGAGCGAGGGCCGCTTGTTTTGAAGGACATCGTCGAAGACAGCCTGGAGCTGTTTCGGGAGCGGCTCGAGAAGAGCCGCGTGACCGTAGAACTGGTATTCGATGACACCTGTCCGAACGTGCTGGCCGATGGCGATCAAATGAGTCAAGTGTTCATCAACTTGGTCATGAACGCCCTCCACGCGATGCCCGACGGTGGGACGTTGCACGTTGGCCTGGTGCCGGACAAGGACATGGTCGCACTCACGGTGGCCGACTCGGGCCACGGGATTTCCCCAGAGGCCCTGCCGAAGATTTTCGAACCGTTCTTCACGACAAAAGAGTTTGGCAAGGGGACCGGTCTTGGACTCACTGTGGTTAAGGGTATCATCGAAGAACACCACGGCACGATTACCGTCGCCAGCGAAGAGGGAAAGGGTACGAGGTTTACGATTTGGCTGCCGGTTCACAAGCCAGGTTGAGGCTAAGGTTAAGGGCGATTCCCTTGCAGCACTTGAATCGAACGAGGGCTCAACCTCGACCTCAGCCTCAACCTGATTTCTCTTCTGTGGCATCCTGCGCCAGCTGCCTGCTTCATGTTGTGGTGTTTGTCTCCATCTGAAGGCCTCTGCAGCCTTCTCGTGCTGCAAATCCTCTGCAATGTCGACGATGTAGCCGTCCGTTCAAGCGGCATGTCCTTTGCCATTCATCTGGACTTAGACGGAGATGGGAGTAGGAACAAGATCGATGAGGATGACAACCGTGACCAAGGGGAAGGCTGCTGTCGTACTGATTGTTGAGGATGACCGGGAGATGCTCAGCCTGCTCTGCGACGAGTTCTGGAGCGCCGAGTATAGGTTGCGGCAAGCCCGGGACGGAGATGAGGCCCTTCAAATAGTGTTGCAGTCCGTGCCGGATCTCATCTTGACGGATCTTCGAATGCCGGCCGGCGGCGCGGACTATATCAGCCGGCTTAGGACGGTGGCGCCCGGTTGTCCCATCGTTGTCATG
>JABMDH010000121.1 GCA_015904075.1 Nitrospira sp. | reverse complement strand
GCGCCGGACGGCCACGTAGCCCGTACGCGCGCATCCAGTTGCGGAAGAATTTCGTCAAGAATATCCTGCGCCCGCTCGATCAGCTTCGCGCCCTCCTTGATCAAACCGTTCGAACCACGGCAGGCGTCCTCTTTCACCGGACCCGGCACGGCAAACACGTCACGGCCTTGCTCCAACGCGAGTTTCGCCGTAATCAGCGATCCGCTGTCTTTTGCGGCCTCGCTCACGAGCACGCCGATTGACAGCCCGCTGATGATCCGGTTTCTTCGTGGAAAGTGATGGCTCAGCGGAGACGCGCCGATCGGCAACTCTGAAATGACGGCCCCATGGGCTTCAATCTGACGTCTCACCTGCTGATGCTCCGGCGGATAGGTCCGATCAATACCGCAACCCAATACCGCAATCGTGCGTCCGTTACCGGCCAACGCGCCCCGATGCGCCGCCGCATCGATCCCGCGCGCCAGACCACTCACAATCGTCACGCCGCCGCCGGCCAGCTCCTTGGCGATCTCCTCCGTTACGGCACGGCCTGACGGCGTAGCGCGCCGCCCACCCACAATCGCCACCGCGACCTCGTCCTGCGCCGACAAGACTCCGCTCACATACAGCACCGGAGGAGGATCAGGAATGGTTCTCAGCCGTGCAGGATAGGACAGATCAAAGAGGGTGAGGACCTGAATCTTGAGCCGCTCAGCGGCTTTGATTTGCCGATCGATCTCCCGGCGTATGCCGGACTCCGGGTCGCGCCGAAGGGATGCGGCCAGCTCGGCGCTGCATCCGGCTTGGACTAACTCGTCCACATCGGCCGCCAACACCGCCTTCGGCGAGCCGAAGATGTGGACCAGTTTGAGCAGCGTGCGATCGCCCACTCCATCGACCGCTTGCAATGTCAGCCAAGAGGTCAGCGCCGCCGCATCCATCACAGGCACCGATCACAAGAGGTCCACTCAACCCCATGGCCGGCATGACTCGCCGGACCGGGTGTGGCCACAGCAGGCGTCTGCTGACGCCGGGCAGCATTACATGACGACAAGGTCGTATTGTTCAAGATGCAGCTGGTTGTCCGACATCACAACGATTTTCGCCGAACAATCCCGCTCCAAGGTTTCCACTCCATGGCGCTCTTCATCTTGCAGCAACTCGGCCACCGTCGGATGAGTCCCGACCACGATCCGCTGATGATCCCCGGAGGGTTCGATCCGCCGGATCTCGCGAAAAATCTCATAGGCCACCGTCGTCGGAGACTTCGTATACCCGCGGCCTTCACAATAGCGGCACGGTTCTGACAACGAGCGCAGCAGATCCTCGCGGACGCGCTCGCGGGAAATTTCGATCAACCCGAGATCGGAAATCCTGGAAATCCTCGTCCGCGCCTTGTCGGACGCCATGGCGTCCATAAGCGCATGGTAGACTTTGTCGCGATTCTTTTCGCGCTCCATGTCGATGAAGTCCACGATGATGATGCCGCCGATCCCGCGCAGCTTCAGCTGATACGCGACTTCCTTGGCCGCT
>JABMDH010000120.1 GCA_015904075.1 Nitrospira sp. | reverse complement strand
GCTCAATGGCGCGGTCGATGATGTATCGGCCGTGCTCATGCATGGATTCGTGGTACGGCAAATCCAGATAGGACAGAGATTTGTTATCCTGGGCGCGCAGTCCCGCGTCTTCCGGCAGCAGAGCCAGCACCGCCGGCTCAATGGTGTCCGTGGGACTGAGGACGACGGCGCGGGCGATGACATTGTCCAACTCACGGATGTTTCCAGGCCATGGATAGCGGGTGAGCGCATCGAGCGCGGTGGGACTGAGGGTCATGCCGGGGCGTTTCGCATCTTTGGTATGCCGGTCGAGGAAGAACTGAGCCAAGGCAGCGATGTCCCCGCGGCGCTCCCGAAGAGGCGGGAGTGTGAGGGTGATGACGTTCAAGCGGAAATAGAGATCTTCACGGAATTGGCCGGTCTTCACCGCCTTTTTCAGGTCCTTGTTCGTGGCAGCGATGACGCGGATATTGACCGAAACGTTTTTGGAGCCGCCGACACGGTGGAATTCGCGGTCCTGCAGCACGCGCAGGAGTTTCGCTTGAAGCGACGGCGGCATGTCTCCGATCTCGTCGAGAAAGACCGTGCCGCCATCGGCCATTTCCAATTTGCCTTTTTGTAGCCGGTCCGCTCCGGTGAAGGCCCCGCGTTCGTGTCCAAACAGTTCATTCTCGAGCAACGTTTCGGTCAACGCCACACAGTTGATGACAATGAGCGGCATGGTCTGGCGGGGGCTCCACTGATGAATGGAGCGGGCGAACAGTTCTTTGCCGGTTCCGCTTTCTCCCAGTAACAAGACACCGGCGTCTGACTTGGCCGCCCGCTGGGCTGCTTCCTGCACAGATTGTACGGATGGGCTGCTCCCGACGATGGAGGCATATCGGCCGGCGACCTCGGACCGGAGATATGCGACCTGCCGCTGGAGTGAGTCCCGCTCCAGGGCTTTGCGGATGACGATGAGCAGATGATCTTTTTCGAGGGGCTTGGTGAGGAAGTCGTAGGCGCCTTCTTTCATGGCGTCGACGGCGGCGTCGATCGAGCCGTGGGCCGTCATGACAACGACCGGCACGGTCTCCGTGTGCTTCGACCGGTTCAGTTGTTTCAGGACATCGAGGCCGGAGAGTTTAGGCAGCGTCAGGTCCAGGAGTACGAGGTGGGGCGATTCTTGCGCGATCTGCTCCAGTGCTTCCCGCCCGTCCCGTGCCGCCACCGTACTATAGCCGAGGGAGTGGAGCCGGTCTTCCAGCATCGCGACGATATCGGCATCGTCATCGACAATCAATATTTTGGCGGTCACGTCCTTACCCCTCTCGCTCAGACGCGTGGGGGACTCGTTCATCACTGCGCGCAGGCACCGAGCATAGCCCGTGATGTGAACCGTCGATCATTCTTGCGTGCGGGGTGCGCGAGCACGATGAGCGAGTCCCCCCATGCGGTCGCTTATCCTTCCATTACATTGATGACCAGTCCCGTCAGGGGTTTCGGATAGAAATAGGTCGACTTATGCGGCATGCGTTCGCCGGCGGTTGCGACAGCTTGGATTTCGCCGACCTTCGTCGCGTTGAGCAACAGTGCGCCGGTTCCGGTTCCCTGGGCTGCCCAGTCGAGGGCTTCGTGGTCGTCCTTGGTGTAGAGGATCGCTTCTTGTTCTTGTTGTGTGGGGCAGAGCTTGGCGACGATGAGCTGTTGTAGCAGCGAGACATCGAGTTTTGTGCGTGGAGACGCCTGGGGGGACGGGCGATGGGCCGGTTTTAACGTGAGTGCGAGATAGCGGCTGTCCCCTTTCAAGGCGATGCCGAAGACCGGCGCGGTTCGCCCATTCGTCCGCAAGGTGGTGAGGAACTGTGCGCGGACCTCGTTTTTCGTTTCTGTTGTATAGGGGAACTCCTGAAAGTCGAAGGTGTCGCCCAGGAGCGCTTTGACGCGATCATACGGGGGCAGCGGAGTGGTGGTGACCCGGTGTGTAGGCAGTACTGTCAGACCCGGATCTTCCAGCGGGGCCAGCAGCATCAAGACCCCGTCGTAGGGCTGGAGGCCTGCCGGTGAGCCGGCTTGCCGGCGGAGCTTCTGATAGTTCAGGGCGGTTTCATACCGATGGTGTCCGTCCGCAATGAAGAGCGGTGTGCGCTGCATCTGGTCCACAATCTGCTTGAGTACTGCCGGATCGGTCACGGCCCAGAGACGTTCCCGGCACCCTGCATCGTCCTGGAAGTCGTATCGGGCCGGCGTTCCCTTTGTCACGGCTTCGAGCAGCCCGATAATGGCTCCTTGCGGATCGGAGTAGAGTGACCAAATGGGGCTGAAGTTTGCACGGCATGCTTCAATGAGATTCAACCGATCGGTCTTTGCCGCGGCGCGGGTGTTTTCGTGCGGATAGATGTGCCCCGAATCCAATGCTTCGAGTTTCACAACGGTGAGAAATCCTCGGAGGAGCTTCGTGGGTGCGCCCGGTCCTGACGAAGGCGGGCGATACTCGATCGTATGGTAGTAGATGGCCGGTTCTCGGTCCCGCTTGAGCGCGCCGCTCTTGATCCATTCGCGTAGCGCGGCGCCGGCGCGGGTATAGCGATTATCCGTGGCGTTGTCGCCGGCCCGGTCGAGTCCGAGTTCCAGACGGATGATATTCTGTGGATGCCGGTCATGAAGCGCCTGCTGGCCGGCCGTATCGATAATGTCGTATGGAGGCGCGACTAAATTTTCGATAGTGCCGACGATGGCGGTATCGTACAGTGTGCCTTGAAACGGAAGAATCTGTGACATGCGTGGCTCCCTGCTGTGTGTGTGGCTGACGATGAATGGTTCAATGATGACGGGAAGGACATCCCTCCACTGTGGCGGCGTTCTTTCCAGGGCCGGTCTGCGCGGATATGCAGGCAGGAAGAACGGCTATCGGTCGCGGGTAATCATGTAGTCGGCGGTGACCGTCAGGGCGCGCCGAACGGGACCTTCCTCGAAAAGATCGAGTTCGCGCTTGGCGGCGGCGATGTATGTGTTGGCCCGGTCCATCGCGTACGTGATCGACCCGTATTCGTTCATCAGGAACAGAATGCGCTCCAGATCCTCGGCACTCAACGTTCTGGTCTCCATTCGATCCTTGATCATGCGGCGGTCTTCCTCGGAGCACTTTTGCAGCAAATGGAGTAGTGGAAGCGTCGCTTTGCCCTGCCGCAGATCCTGCCCGATCGTTTTGCCGAGGGCCGCGCCGTTCGCGGTGTAATCCAAGGTGTCGTCGGCGACCTGGAAGGCGATACCCAGATATTGGCCGAAGCGGAACAGCGCCTCCTGCTGTGTGTCAGAGGCCTCGGCGAGAATGGCCCCCATGCGGCAGGCGGCCGCGATCAACCCGGCGGTTTTATGCTCGACGATCTTGATGTAGTCGCTTTCAGGTAGGCCGGGATTGCCGTTGTAGTAGAGTTGGAGGACTTCGCCCTCCGCCATCTTCTTACAGGCTTCCGCGAGCACCTCGTTGATCTCTTGGCTGCGAAATTCGATGACCCGGCACATGGCTTGGGTATAGAGGTAGTCGCCGACGAGAATGCTGATTTGGTTGCCCCAGACCTTGCGCGCCGTTCGTTTGCCGCGGCGAAGATCGGCTTCATCGACCACGTCGTCGTGCAGCAGAGTGGCGGTATGGATAAATTCGACCAGGCTGCCGAGTTGTTGGTGTTCTTTGGCGGCGTACCCGCACAGGCGGGCGCTCAACACAAGCAGCAGGGGCCGGACACGCTTGCCGCCGCCGCTTAAAATTTGAGCGGCAACGGTATTGACGAGGGCGACGCTGGAGTCCAGATTCTTGTTGACCCGATCTTCCACGCCGTCCAGCTC
>JABMDH010000012.1:18546-22830 GCA_015904075.1 Nitrospira sp. | reverse complement strand
GATATGGGCGTCGACGGCGATCGAACGTTGTCCGATGCGGCCGCATCGGTGGGCGCAGCCGAACACCGGAAGATGCTCGGCCTTCAGATGCGGCGCCCCTTCCACCGTCATTGTGCCGCAGCAGAAATCATTCGCAGCCGCGATCTCTTCCTGCGTGAATCCAAGCGCCTTGAGCATATTGAAGTTAGCTTCGTTCAATTGCGCTTGGGTGAATCCCAATTTGCTCAAACAAAAGTCTTCTCCGAACGTGAATTTGTTGAACACAAACTGGATTTCAAACGCCTGGGCGAGGTTGCCCTCCAATCGCGCCAGGGCCGCGTCATCGAAGCCCTTAAGACGCAAGGATTCGTGGTTGATGAACGGCGCATTCTTGAGCGTTTGCGCACCGACACAATACCGTACGATGTCCTGTGCCTGCTCATCCGTATATCCCAACGTCGACAAGGCAGCCGGCAGACTCTGATTGATGATTTTGAAATATCCGCCACCGGCCAGTTTCTTGAACTTTACGAGCGCAAAATCCGGTTCGATGCCGGTAGTATCGCAATCCATGACCAGCCCGATCGTGCCGGTCGGAGCAATGACCGTGACTTGCGCATTGCGATATCCGTACGCCGTCCCCAGTTCGAGCGAGTGGTCCCATGCCCGCCTGGCTGCAAGGAGCAGGTCGGGCGGACAATGCTCGGGCTGAATCCCGGCCGGAACGATCGTGAGCCCTTCGTATTCTTCTCGAGGAGCATTGTAGGCCGCCCGGCGGTGATTGCGGATCACCCGCAGCATGTGATCGCGATTTTTTGCATAGCCTGGAAACGGCGAGAGTTCCGCGGCCATTTCAGCGGAGGCGCTGTAGGATTCGCCGGTCATAATGGAAGTCACGGCACCGCAGATCGCCAAGGCCTTGGGTGAATCATAGGGAATCCCCTGGCGCATGAGGACCGTACCCATATTGGCATAGCCCAACCCAAGCGTGCGGAACTCGTAGCTTTTCTCGGCGATAGACCGGCTCGGGAACGATGCCATCAAGACACTGATTTCCAATGCAATCGTCCACAGCCGCACGGCGTGCCTGAAGTGTTCCAATTCAAATTGGCCGTCGGACGTATAGAACGTCGCAAGGTTGAGCGAGGCCAGATTGCAAGCCGTGTCATCCAAAAACATGTACTCCGAACAGGGATTCGACGCATTGATACGACCATCCTCCGGACAGGTGTGCCACTCATTGATCGTGGTGTCATACTGTGTCCCGGGATCGGCGCAAATCCACGCCGCCCACGCGATTCGATCCCAGAGGTCACGGGCCTTGACGGTCTTGCAGACCTTGCCGTCGATGCGTCGCTTCAATTGCCAGTCGCCGTCGGTCTCAAGCACGGAAAAGAACTGATTGGGAATTCTGACACTGTTGTTCGAATTCTGTCCGGAAACGGTTTGATAGGCCTTCCCATCCCAATTGGTGTCATATTCGTGAAATACAAAGTGTGTGAAGCCCTGCTGCGCATAGGAAAACATCCGTTGGATATAGGCTTCCGGCACCATGTCCCGCCGGGCTGATGCCAGAGCTTCCCGCAGCACCGAATTCGTCTTGTGGTCAATGTCCAGCTTCAGGCAGCCCTCACCGTCGACCATGTGGCAGGCCTTCAGAACAGCATTCAAACGCTGGGCGCAGATCTTTGACCCGGTCACCATCGCCGCGACCTTCTGTTCCTCGACGACTTTCCATTCGATGAACTCTTCGATATCGGGATGATCCAGGTCCAAGCAGACCATCTTGGCGGCGCGCCTGGTCGTTCCACCGGACTTGATGGCGCCGGCAGCCCGATCGCCGATCCTCAGGAAGGACATGAGGCCGGAAGACCTTCCTCCGCCGGAGAGTCCTTCGCCATCGCCACGCAATCGTGAAAAGTTCGTGCCGGTTCCGGACCCGTACTTGAATAACCTCGCCTCACGAATCCAGAGATCCATGATCCCGTTTTCATTAACAAGGTCGTCTTCAACCGATTGGATAAAACAGGCGTGCGGCTGGGGATGTTCGAACGCATTCGAGGCTTTGGCGACCTCTTGGGTCTTAGGATCGACGTAGTAGTGCCCCTGAGCTGGCCCCGACAATCCATAGGCATAATGCAGTCCCGTGTTGAACCATTGCGGAGAGTTCGGAGCTGCCATCTGGCGGGCGAGCATGTAACACATTTCATCGTGGAAGGCTTCGGAATCTTCGGATGTCTTAAAATAGCCGTAGGACTTGCCCCAATGCGTCCAGCACCCGGCCATCCGCTCGAAGACCTGGCGGGCATCACGTTCCCCGCCGAGAACCGGTTTGCCATCAGATCCTGTCAGCGGCTGCCCATTCTGATCCCGCTGAGGAACTCCGGCTTTCCGGAAGTACTTTTGAGCCAAAATATCTATGGCCAACTGGGACCATTGATCGGGAACATCGATATTGTCGAGCTTGAACACGGTCGATCCGTCGGGATTGGTACTGGGCGAAGGGCTCCGTCAGAGGGGATTTCAACTGGTCGAGTTCGGCCGGCCGACGGACTTGCTTGTGCTCAATACCTGCGCGGTAACGGAAGATGCGGAACGCACATCACGATACCTCATCCGCAAAACACTCAAACATTCTCCCCACGCCTTCGTCGCAGTGACAGGCTGTTACGCCCAAACCGGAGTTGAAGGACTCAAGCGCCACGGCGGCATCGACCTCATCGTTGGCCATCAATTTAAACTGGACCTGCCGTCGTATCTTCCGCCGGCCGATGCCTTACAAAAGCGCGCCTCTCCGGAGGTCCGCCACACCAAAACAATGTCGCGCGAGGAGTTCGACCTTCCTTATTTCGGGGAGCCCGATTCAACGAGGGCCCCGCTGAAGATTCAGGATGGCTGCAGCGCCATGTGCAGCTTTTGCATCATTCCGTTCTCGCGGGGGCATGAACGAAGCCGAAGGCTGGAAGACATCTTGGAAGAGGCACACAGTTTGGGCGCGCGTGGCTACCGAGAAATCGTACTCACGGGGGTGAACCTTGGCCAGTATCTTCATAACGGCCGGAACTTGTGTTCGCTGCTCCGGCAACTCGATCGCACAGCAGGCCTCGAACGTATCCGCATCTCCTCGATCGAACCGACGACCGTCAGCGACGAACTGCTGGATCTCTTGGCCGGTTCCTCAAAATTCTGCCCTTATCTTCATATTCCACTTCAGAGCGGAGACGATCATATCCTAATGGCTATGAACCGACGCCATACTGTACGCGCCTATCTCGACTTGATCGAGCGAGCTGTCGCCAAAGTTCCTCACCTGGGACTTGGGACCGATCTCATGGTGGGATTCCCGGGCGAAACTGAAGCGGCGTTCAGGAATACACTGGCCGTCGCAACAGACCTTCCCTTTTCCTATCTCCACGTGTTTCCCTATTCGCCGCGACCCGGAACCGCCGCCCTTCGCATGAAGCGGGCGGCAACGCCTGCGACGGTCAAGAAGCGCAGCGAGCTGCTCCTCGATCTCGGACGCGCAAAGCGGCTCGCGTTCCACCAGAAGCAGATCGGAACCACCCTCTCTGTGCTCTTTGAAGCGGGTACGCAGGATGGCTACCGACAAGGCTGCGCGCCGAACTTTACAAAAGTAGCGGTGCCAGGCGCCGATGATCTCCGGAATCGGATCGAACCGGTTACCATTACGGCTGCGACCGACCGCTGGGCCATTGGCCATCCCGCGCTCCAACAGCCGATGTCCACCCCGGTGATACAGCTATGACGCCGAGGCCCTCCGCGCCACAGGTACATATTGAAACCTTCGGCTGTCAGATGAATGAGTCCGACAGCGAGCTCGTCCGCTCGATGCTCAAGCAGGAAGGATTCGTATTCACGCCCGATCGTGAACGGGCCGATGTGCTGCTCGTGAACACCTGCGCCATTCGCGAGAACGCCCACAAGAAAATTTACGCGCATCTTTCCGAGTTGAAGGAGATGAAGAGCCAGCGTCCCCTGGTCGTCGGAGTTCTGGGTTGTATGGCTCAGAATCTCAAGGCCGAACTGGCAGAAACGGAACCGCTCATCGATGTCCTCGCCGGACCGGATGCCTACCGGCAACTGCCCATGCTGCTCTCGAACGCCCTTGACGCCCAGGAACAAGGATTTGCCGGAAAGGGATTCGCGCTCGACTTGTCGGAATATGAAACCTATGAAGGCATCCTGCCGGATCGCGACAACGGGGTAAACGCCTGGATCACTATTATGCGCGGCTGCGACAACTTTTGTTCATTCTGTGTCGTCCCCTATACACGCGGACGTGAA
>JABMDH010000012.1:7760-18446 GCA_015904075.1 Nitrospira sp. | reverse complement strand
CTGAAGATTCAGGACGGGTGCAGCGCCATGTGCAGCTTTTGCATCATTCCGTTCTCGCGAGGACATGAGCGAAGCCGACGGCTGGAGGATATCCTGGAAGAGGCACGCAGTTTGAGCGCGCGTGGATACCGCGAAATTGTGCTCACAGGGGTGAACCTCGGCCAATATCTTCATAACGGCCACGATTTGTGTTCGCTGCTCCGGCAACTCGATTGCATAGTCGGCCTCGAACGTATTCGCATCTCCTCGATCGAACCGACGACCGTCAGCGACGAACTGCTGGATCTCCTGACCGGTTCCTCAAAATTCTGCCCCTATCTTCACGTTCCGCTTCAGAGCGGAGACGATCACATCCTCATGGCGATGAATCGACGCCATACTGTACGCGCCTATCTCGGCTTAATCGAGCGAGCTGTCGCCAAAGTTCCTCATCTGGGACTTGGAACCGATCTGATGGTGGGATTCCCCGGCGAAACTGACGCGGCGTTCCGGAATACACTGGCCGTCGCAACAGACCTTCCCTTTTCCTACCTTCACGTATTTCCCTATTCGCCACGACCCGGAACCGCCGCTCTCCGCATGAAGCGGGCGGCAACACCTGCGACGGTGAAAAAACGCGCCGAAATGCTCCTCGATCTCGGACGCGCAAAGCGACTCGCGTTCCATCAGAAGCAGATCGGAACTACCATCTCCGTTCTCTTTGAAGCAGGCCCCGAGGACGGATATCGTCATGGCTGCGCCCCGAACTTCACAAAAGTGGCGGTGGCAGGCTCCGGTGATCTCCGGAATGAGATCGAACCGATCACGATCACAGCGGCAACCGACCGCTGGGCCCTCGGCCATCTCACGCTCAAACAGCCGACAGCCGCTCCGGTGATACAGCTATGACGCCGAAGCCCTCCGCGCCACAGGTACATATTGAAACCTTCGGCTGTCAGATGAACGAGTCCGACAGCGAGCTGGTCCGCTCAATGCTCAAGCAGGAAGGATTCGTGTTCACGACCGATCGTGAACGGGCTGATGTCGTGCTCGTAAACACCTGCGCCATTCGCGAGAACGCTCATAAGAAAATTTACGCGCATCTTTCCGAGTTGAAAGAGCTGAAAGACCAGCGGCCCCTGGTCGTCGGCGTTCTTGGTTGTATGGCGCAGAATCTCAAGACCGAACTGGCAGAGACGGAACCGCTCATCGATGTCCTCGCCGGACCGGACGCCTATCGGCAACTACCCATGCTGCTCTCGAACGCCCTTGACGCCCAGGAACAAGGATTTGCCGGAAAGGGATTCGCACTCGACTTGTCGGAATATGAAACATATGAAGGCATTCTGCCGGACCGCGACAACGGAGTGAATGCCTGGATCACGATCATGCGCGGCTGCGACAACTTTTGTTCATTCTGTGTCGTCCCCTATACCCGCGGACGTGAACGGTCCCGCGACCCTGAGGCCGTGCTGACCGAAGCGCGCGATGCCGCCGCCCGCGGCTTCAGACAAATTACCCTACTGGGCCAAAACGTCAATTCCTACCGTGATGGCGAGTGGGATTTTGCCAGGCTGATCGGCGCCGTGGCAGATGTGCCAGGCATCGATCGGGTGCGGTTCACGTCACCTCACCCCAAAGACTTTCCACCGGCCCTGATTGCCGTCATCGCTGTCCATCCAAAGATTTGCAAACACATCCACCTTCCGCTTCAATCGGGAAGCGACCGGATCCTCGACCTCATGGGACGAGGCTATACAGGGGGCGACTATCTTGCGCTGGTCGAGCGCATTCGAACGGTTATTCCGGACGTCGTCCTCAGCACAGATATCATCTGCGGATTCTGCTCGGAGTCGGAAGAAGACTTTCAGGCTACCTGCCGCATGATAGAACGAGTACGATTCGACTCGGCCTACACCTTCAAATATTCGGAACGGAAAAACACCATCGCCGCCAGAAAGTATCCCGATGATGTACCGGATCAGGTCAAAGGTACCCGCGTAGCAAGACTGCAGGAGATCCAGAGGCGCGTTACCCTGGAGCGCAACCGGGACTACATCGGCAAAGATGTCTCGATCCTGATCGAGCGCGATGCCACCCGCTCTTCGGCTCAAGGAATGGGAAAAACAGACGGTAATATCACCGTGGTCTGGGACAAGGGGCCCGGTCTGTTCGAGCCAGGGACCTTCATTACGAAACGAATAGTCGACGCCTCTGCAGCCACCCTCTACGGAAAATAAATCTTCGACAGGTCCGGTCGATTACCGACTTCCGCCCACTCACCTACCGGTAGTCCGGAACAATTCTGCGCGTTCACCTAGAAAGGTTGGACACTTTTAAGCTGCCCTCCTGGCAATCTCTAGAATCGCTCCGCTCGCCCTAGCTTCTACTAACTATTGGATTTAATCACGCATAGATCCACAGAGACCGATCAGACCCATCAGTCAATTAATAAGATGATCCATGCTAACTGATTGATTTCAAATGAATCGTGAATTTATATTTCGATTAAATCAATACTCTTTGAAACTATATTCACCGCAGGAGTTTGTTCTTCACCTGTCAGAAATTCCCCTCTGTTCGAAACATATCTCATGAGACTTCTAAAGGCATGAACCTTGCCTGATATTTTCCGAATCCGGCACGCAAGACAGGCAATACATGGATGGAGGTTTTCCCTTTATGAAGCCGCTCGACACTCAGGCAAAAACTGCTGCTTCGGAATCTAGCGTAACTCTTGAAACGATTATTTCTATTGGTGTGTTGGGATGGCTCGCCATGGGAATGGTGCTCATGGGCCTAGGTATTTGGTAATCCGGCGAAACGAACCAGTGCTTGTGCTTGCTTGAGAGACCGGTGTGTTCACTATCACCGGCACTCACCCTTACTAAGACACCGCCATGTAATCAATCCCAGGTTAAGGAGAGTCACCATGTACGCATGCTTGAAAACCCCCGCTCTCCGCTATACCGGTGCCTTGCTCTCCCTCAGTCTCCTGGCAACCGGATGCTCAAGCCTGTACGGATGGTCGAATATTCACAAAAGCGCCAAAGGAATAGTGCATGTCAGGGAGGTGGCGGATTGGTCGTTTGAAGCCAATCACCCAGCCCAGATCGACCAGGCAACGCTATTGAGTGTACTCAAGGGTGTCGTCGCCGACGAAGTGACGAAACAGTCTACGAAAATGCCCGCCAGCGGCAACAAGCCGATGAGAGTATTCAGCGATGAGGACGCCGAGTTTCTAGCTCCCCTGCTAACCCAAGGCTTATCACAAGCGAAACCGGAGCAGATTGTCGGTTTCACGGTGTCCCCATCGGCAGGGTCAGGCGAAGAACCCGTAGCGGGCACCATCTACGCCCTCTTCAAACGCGGGCACCGAACCGCGTCCGTCGACGCACCACTGAGAGAGAATCTGGCAGCCGGCATACTGCAGCTCGCAGGCTGGACCCCGGGCGACATCCTGCTCGACCCCATGTGCGGGAGTGGGACCATTCCACTCGAAGCCGCCTTGATCGCCCGCCGAATTGCGCCGGGCGTAGCGCGGAACTTTGGATTCGAACGGCTGCTGAATCATGATGCCAGTATCTGGAACGGTCTACGGGAAACATCACGGTTCGAACAACTTGCCGAAGCGCCTGCACCCATCTACGCCTCAGATCGCGATGCCGTCGCAGTGAAGATCGCGCAACGGACGTTTGAGGGTGCGGGAGTCACCGGCGATATCCATCTGAAGCACAGCGATATCTTCTCGCTCGAAGCGCCTGCCGATCAAGGCGTGATGGTCATCAACCCTCCCTATGGCATCCGTCTCAGCCAACCGGATGAGATGGCATCTTTCTACCCCCGGCTCGGCGACTGGCTCAAACAGCGGTTCGCAGGCTGGCGCGTCTATATGCTGACCGGCGACATGCGCGCGCAGAAATCGGTAGGCCTGGCCCCGTCGAAAAAAACTCCCCTCTTTAATGGATCAATTGAATGTCGCTTATACGAATTCAAGATCGTCGACGGTCCAATGAGGAGAAAGCCCCGCCTACCCTAGCCCGCCCATCGCGACCGTTGTCTCCAAAACTGAACCTTGCAGCCATGTCATATATGACATATACTGATGCGGATGGCGCGGCCTGATAAGCCTTTAGTCTGGCTCCACGGAGAAGTCAAAAGCCCACCCTTCTCTCCAGCAGCTCGCCTTGAGGCTGGTGTGCTGCTCCGGCGTTTGCAACAAGGAGAGCGGCTGGGACTTCCTCATTCGAGACCAATGCCCGGCGTGGGCCAGCGGTGCCATGAATTGAGAATTCAGGATGAACGGGTAACATGGCGCATTGTCTACCGTACGGATACGGATGCCATCGTGATCGTGGAGATATTCAGTAAGAAAACGAAGTCGACGCCATCGCAGATAATCGAGACCTGTCAGCGACGGTTAAGCGCCTACGGCCAGGCGGCGCGTGTGGAGACGGAACGATGAACAAGACAAAACAAAAGAGGCTGGAGGCCAGGGGCTGGCGAGTGGGGACCACGAGCGACTTCTTGGAGCTGAGTGAGGAAGAAAGCGCACTGGTCGAGATGAAATTGCGGTTAAGCCATGCGCTCCGCGCAAGGCGAGAGGCCCGCGGACTCTCCCAGGTCGCGCTTGCCAAGCGCCTGCAGTCGAGTCAATCTCGTGTAGCAAAAATGGAGGCAGCGGACCAAACAGTCTCGCTCGATCTTCTATTGCGTGGCTTAGTGGCGCTCGGCGCAACCCCCCGTGACATCGCACGAGTCTTAGGCCGTGACTCCGGAGTGGCAGCATAAGTCGCTCGCCCAGCCTCCTACCGAGACGACACGAGCCGAGCGAGCCTGCAGCGATGTTGGATTGCATCACTCGGCCGCTGTTTCAGGTTGAGCATTCAACCGAAAGGGTACGTCGCCTTTATCCTATTTACACACCTAAAGATGACACCTCATCTTAGGAGTCTCTCGTGGACGATACGGAATCAGAAAAACAAAAAACATCAATGAGAGCAAGAAATCTGTTCATCGGCATCGCTATGCGTGGAGCAGTTGCCTTGCAGAAAGCCTTACCAATCAATGAGGAGACATATCTTGGCATAGAGGGCAGCGGATACCATGAGGCCCGCGCTTACTACCTCTACGGAGTCTTGGATGAAGTACTGAAATCGGCAACTGCGATGTTGAGATGGCATGAATTCCTGAAGGACCCAGACAAGGCAGCGGAGCAAGCCATCAAGGAAAAAGAACACGGTGCCCATGTGGTGCGAGTCACAGAAGAAGCCCTTTCAGATGAACAGCACCTCTGGGCGCGAAAATTGACAGAGCTTCTTTGTGACCTGCTCTTGTTTGAATCAACTAACACCCAAGAATTCTACCGCATCTTTTTGGCCTGCGAACACCTGGACGCATACCTTGGTCTCCAGCGAGATTTCCAAGAATTTTTTGGCTGTACAAATCTTAATGCTCAAGAATCAATCCAGTACTTTATCGCCGAGGTAAAACAACTTAGCAGGGCAATAGACTTAACGGCTGTCTGGTTCCTTAAGAACTCAATCAATCTAGACAAGCCTTTAGGGCCTGGCAGGCTCTTCTGCTCAACGAGAGCTAGATTCAAATCGGCACTACTCAAGGCGGATGCGGACCAGAAAATTACGCTTGGCGTGAGTTACGAGACGGCCTACTCGACGCCCAGTAGATCCATTCATGCAAACATCGGTGGGCCTCCAATGGAAATCAGCCGAAAATCGATTGAAGCCACGTTCTCTCACATTATTCTTTTGTGTACGCAGATTATCCTGCAGGCACACAAGCTTTCCGGCATACCCCTAATAGGGGATTCCCAATTTGTCCAGAAGATGATCGCCGAATCGAATGGGACAGCGGCACTTGTTTCGTTATCAGGAAAAGAACTGGATGAGGGCGATATCGTGTTTGCCTATGGCAAGGACCTTTGTATCGTTACTGACAAGAATAAGAGCCCCTACGGCTACACGTCTTACAAAGTGAAGCACCTGACAACTCCCCCTCTTCCTGAAGTTCCGGAGGATTGGTACCCTGCTCGATACGTTCACTTGTTGTGTCCTCAGAGGCAAGTCCGGGAACATCTCATAAACATTTTCAAGTCCCAATTCCCGGACGCCGCTGAGAAAATACAGAACATGCCTCAACAGGAATTGCTCGGTTGCTTGGAGAATGCTGCCCTTGAGATGTTCAAGGAAGGTATCTTTGATCGGCTATTCGTAAAGCGAGCGTAAAGGATTGATTCACTATTACGTGCCAAACTGGGGGGCAAATCTTGTGCTGTGCATTCCATGAACTATGCCATCAGGTCCCGTCAAAATGGGGCAACTGGAATCAGCAGCCACTTCTGTTGGTGATCATGAAAATGTACCGGAAGTCTTTTCCTATGAGCCATAATAAAAGGGCACGCCCGTCTCATCACTCGTCGTTCGCCCTTGATCTGACACCTCCCCTCCTCACCTCTCATGTCCAGATGCCATACGTGCGCACGCCATCGGATTGAACCGACGTGAGAGCCCGGGATGCCGTAACAGACAGGATGGTGGGTTTCGTCTATACTTCGAGGATGTCAGAGCACTCCGATTCCGCCGCGGCCTTCTCAGCTGAAACCAGACGCACCTTCTACGAAGGCCATCGGTCGCTGGCCCTGTTTATGATCCTGATTGTATTCGTGGCGCCGTTTGCCGGGCTTTATGTGGCTGGACTGCTCGGCGTGGTGATCGGAGTACTGGTATCGGCCGCGGCCTATGTGCTCATACCCTGTCTCTGGAGATGGATTGGCGACTGACCCTGTGTGAGTCAGCCGCCGTTCCCCGCTACTTGACAGTTATTGCTGAATAGCCGACAGCAGCCACCGCCCATCTCGCACACGCATGAACGTCCAGACTTCGCGGGACTCGCTCGATGTCTCCTCGCTACCCTCGATGAGATAACCTGATTCTCCACGCGGAATCGTCATGGAAACAGTATAGTCGCGGGCGCTCCAGCGTAAGGCCGCCGTCGCATAGTCCGTGTTGTCCTCAGACCAGCCTTCGAGCACTTCTGCTTGAAGCAACTCTACCGCTTCCACGTGATTCTGAATTCCCCTGCTACTGTCTTCTGCTAAGGCAGTGCTGAAATAGCTCAACACAACACCACCCACATACAAGGACGCTTCTCATCGGGACTGCCGTGACAGACAGAACGGTGGGTTTCGTCTATACTCTGGCCATGCCTGATCGCTCCGACTCCGCCGCGTTCTTCTCAGCCGAAGCCCGCCGCACCTTCTACGAAGGCCATCGGTCGCTGGCCCTGTTCATGATCCTGATTGTGTTCGTGGCGCCGTTTGCCGGGCTCTACGTGGCTGGACTTCTCGGCGTGGTGTTTGGGGTGCTGATTTCTGGCGCAGCCTATGTGCTCACGCCCTGCCTCTGGAAGTGGAACGGCGACTGACCCTGTGTGAGTCAGCCGCCGTTCCCCGATACGTGATCATTATTGCTGAATGGCCGACAGCAGCCACCGCCCATCCCGCACGCGCATGAACGTCCAGACTTCGCGGGACTCACTCGATGTCTCCTCGTTGCCCTCGATGAGATGGCCCAATTCTCCACGCAGGATCGTCGTGGAAACGGTATAGTCTCGCGCGTTCCAGCGTAAGGCGGCAGTCGCATAGTCCGTGTTGTCTTCGGACCAGGCTTCGAGCACTTCTGCCTGAAGCAACTCTACGGCTTCCACGTGATTCTGAATTCCCCTGCTGCTGTCCTCCGCCAAGGCTGTGCTGAAGTAGCTCAGCATCTCAGGCGTCACAGCACGTCGCAACGCCGCCACATCTTGCGCGCTCCAGGCTGATTGAACGTCGGTGAGTAATTGCTGAAATGCCGCCTTATCTGCAGTGGTCACGGTGAATGTATCGGTCGCAGGCTTGAGAAGGGTGCCATCATAAGACGTGTCGAGGAGACTGCCCTTTACGGCTGTGCTCCGTGGGATACCCGAGAACACCGGGGCAGGTGTTCGTCGATTTTTCTTGAACAAATAGAGCGCACCCGCACCTAACATCATCAGCAAGAGCATCAGTCCAATCGAGTTGGAAGCCGGAGCCGGCTCCCCATTCAGAGTTTGGGCGCTGCTGTCCGTCGCACCGAAAATCATATGGCCGATCCACGATCCAGCCAGGCCCGCAGCGATCCCGGCGAGCAGGGGATTACGTTGGAGAAAAGACGGCTGTGGAGACGGTGCCGACTGCGCTGCCGGGTTGCTCGCCGTGGTAGGCGGCGGAGTCGTCGATGGTTTGGCGGTGGTGGACTGTTCAATAGGCTTGGCGCCGTTATCTTGATGGGTGCGTGATCCACGGCTGCCCATACTCATTGAGGAATTTCCACTGCGAGAGCCGCTTGAAAATCCACCTCCCGATCCTCCTCGTGCCTTTGCAAACGAGAGGGTCGGCATACCAATGAGCGCTGCGATAAGACAGACGGTCATAAGCGTTGAACGTTTCAACATGGGTTTCCTTTCACAAGAGGGTAGCACTCGCTGACAGACCCGACAGCATCCTAGCAGCTTTGGGTCAAGAAAACCTGATATTCGCCATGAACTCCAGGCAGGATTGGAAACCGACAAATTTTTGTTTCGCTGGGGCTACCGCAATAGAAATGGCGGGCACGCTACGCATCGATTGAAACCGTAGAAGAAACGTTCTGAGGATGGTTCACACTCACACTGACAGGACGACGTAGACAGGGACTCCCCGGTCCACGTCGTTTCAGATACGCTTAATTCCCCACTTTCAGCAACCACCCATCGGCCTTGTCACAATCGTTCGGACCTTTGGCAAAAATTTCAACGCGGATATAACTGCCTTTCACAGTGGCGGGCAATTTTCCTTTAACCAGATACCCGTTCGTGATCGTGGTGACAGTGACCGGGACCTTTTCGTCCTTGATCTTTACAGTAATACTTGGCCAGTTGGTGGTTTTGGATGCAAGAAATGAAAAGTCCGACTTCGGCGCCACTTCTACATTATTCTTCTCCACTGAGAATGGGATGGGCGTGAAAGCAGAAAAATACACCTGCGTGCAGGGATCCAGGCTGCCGGGAGCGTAAGGACTGGAGTCGTAGGCCAGAACTTGGCCAGCAGTACCGCAGACACCCACTGCAACAACAAGCCGTAGAATATTTTTCCAATTCACGGTTACGCCTCTCTCTATAAATGGTGGATTCGCAGGACCAACATTGACAACACGACCGTATTGTAATTCCTACAATAAAAAATACAACCCCCTTCTTAAAGATCCCTCCCCTCCCGTCTTGCCCTTCCCTAATGGCTTATGTAAGGATTATCCATACGATTCGACTGATGCCTAATTCACTCCTGTTGTACAAAGGAGATCGCCTATGCCAGCCAAAGTTGAGATCGGGCTGATCGTCAAGATCTCAAAAACCGATGCGGAATGGAAGAAGCTCTTGTCGCTGTTGGCCTACAGAGTCCTGCGGCACGAAGATACGGAACGGGCTTTTGCAAACCCACTCCATGACAATCACCAAACCGGGATCTATTACTGCGCCGGCTGCGATTTGCCGCTCTTTTCATCCGAACACAAATTCGACAGCGGTACTGGCTGGCCCAGTTTTTGGCAGCCGATCGATCCGAAAGTGATTGAAACACGCACTGACTCGAAATTCTTCATGGCCCGCATAGAAGTCCACTGTGCCCGCTGCAACGGTCACCAAGGCCACGTCTTCGACGATGGCCCTCCTCCTACAGGCCTGCGCTACTGTATCAACGGAGTCTCACTGAAATTCGTGGCGGGTTAACACGACACTGACTGCTCGAATCGAAGACAGATCGAGCATAGTATCGTGTACGCAACAAACGACACTCGACAGGGCTATACGCGTGAGAGTTTGGGAGCGGGCCTTGAATTCACACTGACAGGTTCTGCAAGGCACGCTCCCGAGAGAGGATTCAGAGCCTTAGCGACACTATACGGAGACAGCTCACTGCCCCTTCTTGTAGACAATCACTCCACCGACCAAAAGCGCGGCAATCACAAACCCGAATATAATCGTATTGATATCCATAGCGCCCTCCTTGCCACCGACCATACGCGCTTATGGACAGATTAGCGAGCTTTCTAATGTTCAAAAGAGGATTCTGAGTCATACCACCTTTCTGCCTCATTATGAATTCAACGGTTTAGCAATTTTGAGCAGGGTGAATAGCCGTGACGGGTGAACCGGCGGATCGACTAGATCTCAGTCCCAGGAACAAACGATGGCAAGAGAGGTATTCAGACTAGATGAACGTGGAACTGGGCACACACGTAGCGTGGACAGTCGGGAGGCACAACCCACCTCCCGCCTCAAACTGCCTGATAGGCTATCGGGCCGAGATGCGCTAGACGGTTTCTCTATCTTGACCGTCTACTCGCTCTTCTTGTAAACAACAAGGCCGCCGACAAAAATTCCCAGCATCACGATCGCGAACATGATGAAAGTGCTATCCATGGTCGTACCCCTTTCATTGCGTTCCTATCGTAGAATCTCTTGCCAATTGACCGGCTTGTTCATCTCGCTCACCAACAAAACAGCACGGACGACCCGCCACAACATTCATTGAGAGGTCGCCCGTGTGTGGCGCTTAGGACGCCGAATCGATTATTTCGCACTGATTCTGCAGACCCGTACGAGGAGTTGGAGTAAGAGCGGTTCGTCAGGGGA
>JABMDH010000012.1:0-7660 GCA_015904075.1 Nitrospira sp. | reverse complement strand
GTGTTGATATCCATAGCGCCCTCCTTATGACCGACCATACGCGCTTATGGACCGATTAGCGAGATTTCTAATGTTCAAGGAAACGGTTTGAGCAACGACACCTTTCCTCTTCACTATGATTTCAACAGCTTGGCAACTTTGAGCAGGGGGAATGGCGATACACTGTGAACCAGCCGTCGGCTAGATCGCAGCCTCAAGGACAAACAGCAGAGGTGAATCATTCAGGCTGGATGAGAACGGATGAGAGCATACAGATACTCCGAGAGGACGGGAGGCGTAACCCGCCTCCCGTACCAAACTGCTTGACCAGCTGTCGAACCCAGACGCGCCAGGCAGATCACTCTGCCTCCGCCGCTTACTGGCTCTTCTTGTAGACGGCAATACCACCGACAAGAATTGCAAGCATAACACCGGCGAATATGAGGAATGTGGTATCCATGGCCGTTCCTTTCAATCAAGCCACCCATTCTTGATACGACATTGTGAGAAAGTTTGATCTCATGATCGCTTTGAGTATCCAGTGCGTTCACCTTGTTCATCAACGAAACAGCACGGGCGACCCGCCACAATATCGAATATTGAGAGGTCGCCCGTGTGTGGCGCTTGGGACGCCGAGTCGATTATTTCGTGCTGATTCTACAGACCCGTACGAGGAGTTGGAGTAAGAGCTGTTCGTCAGGGGCAATACAGCAATCCCAGGCGCTTGTGTTCCTCACGCGCCGGAAGTTCTCCACACAGGCTGACTGAACCGTATTGTTCCCTATGCGGGATAACAGCAGCCGATGGAAAACCGGCTAGCGTGACTGACGAGGAGCCCGTCCGTAACTCGGCGGGCCATTGTGATCCGGTGGACTAAGGTCTTCCATCTTCACCTCCTCCTTGCTCGGAATGAACGAGAGGACTATGAAGCCGTAACCTGTCACAGAGCGGAAACTGGGCAAACAACTGACGAGTTCTTCTGTACACCTCTTCGTCACCTGTGTCAACTGATGCGAGCCACTATATTTTCCCGGCTCTCAAGCATACCTCGTGCCACTCGCACCAAGGTTCCGAAGGAACCATGGTTGAACCGATGTGTGCCTCATGACATACCGCCAATGATCTCTCGGTAATAGGCTTCGAGCAACGCCGCACGAACCGGTTCAACGATCACGAGCTGCCGCTGATCGAACGTATTGGCGCAGTAGAGATACCGTACATCCTCGGATATCCCCAGCTCGACATGCACTTGTCGACCGTCCGATTGCTGGTGCGTCACCTCTTGTGTCACTACCCGATGGTTCAATTGTTCCCATGCCGTTTGTGCCGACGACCAATGATTCTCATACAGAGGCCTGTCAGGATCCGTCTGTGCGGCAACCCCGGCATTTCGATTGAAAACCAGACCTTCGTCCGTCTCCGGTGATTCGTCCCACACCAAAGCGACTCCGCACCCTTTTTGTACTACATACAACGGCCCATCATCTACCGCGTCTTCGATCAATCGATACCGGATCGATCCAGGCGGTTCAATCAACTGAAAATCCCTTTCCGCCAATGCTCGCTGGAAGGGCACTCGCCTGGCCAGGTGTCTCACTTTTTCACAAACGACCATCCGGCCAGATGAGTCCAGAACCGCACCAAGTCTGTCCAGCCGAGCACCGATTCCTGTTCGCTGCTCGAAGTCTGTTTGCCGCTCTGCGTGATGCGCCCGTTTGAAGGTCCGCCAACTCTCACTGGGAATGCCAGGATCCTGCTCTGCCTGCATGAGCGCATGCGTTGCCACAATGAGATCGAAGGAGCCTCGAAGCAATTCACGCTCCACATCAAGACAGTCAAAACGAACGTTGGCTAGGCCGAGTTCGTTCGCTTTCTGCCGAGCAGCGGCAATCGATGCCGGCGATCGATCGACCGCGATGAACTCTTTGTCAGGAAATCTACCAGCATAAAAGGTGGTGAGAATTCCCGTGCCGCAACCGAGATCGAGAACGCGCCGGGCATCGCCAAGTCGAGAGGCCACAGGCAACCCGACCGCTTCATAGTAGTCATACCGCTGGCTGTGAATGACGGAAAGGATCGTCGGCTGGGCAGTTAGGTCATAAAATGCGATCTCGTCGCGGCAGTCGCCACTCCGTTTCAGCTCGACTTGTCGATTGAGATGATTCAGATCTGCAGAAGAAAGTTGCCGCCGTTGCCACGCGAAATAATCGCGGTCGGAGGTAAAACGCTTGAGGCCCCACCGGGCAAGGTGTTCATGCAACGCAGTTCGTAGCTCATCTGAGGAGGAAAGCATGTGGCGTACGGCTCGTCGTTCGTATCTCGTGAAGCATGAAGCGCAGGATGGAAGGAGTGGGGCTGCTTCTCAGCTTGCGAGTTACGAAATATGCTTCACGAACGACGAATAACGGCCTTTTGAGCATGATCGCGTCGAAGTACGTCTCTGGAACAGGATGCGGCACGCGAAGTTGGCCTGACCCAAACGCGACGTACTTCTCGCACGTCAACTGTTCCAACCCGATCGGCCCCTTCGCATGCAGCCGCGAGCCGCTGAGTCCGATATCGGACCCCATTCCATAACTATCCCCCGCATTGAGCCGTGACGACGCGTTGACGAACACTGCGCCGGCATCAACTTCACGCGTGAAGCGCATGGCCGATTCGTAGCGGGTCGTCGTAATGACGGCCGTGAGACAGGGACCGTACTCCGCGATATGCGCCACGGCCTCGTCCAGATCCTCCACCATTTTTACGGCTAATACCGGCCCCTGGAACTGCATGCGCCAATCGGCATCCGTCGCCGGCACGATCGACGTATGGCCCGTCATCGCCATCTGCCCCATTAGCGCAACCGTCTTGGGGCAGCCGCGCACCTCGACTTTGAATTGATCCAGCAGCCGGTTGATCAGCGGGGGCAAGAACTGCCGCCCGATCACCTGCTGCACCAGCAAGGTATCGAGGGCGTTGGCCGCACCAAACAACTGTGCCTTGGAATTGATGACCAAGTTCTGCGCCATGGGAATATCAGTATCCCCGTCGACAAAGAGCTGCGTAAGACCGCCCTCATGACAGAGTACCGGCACTTTCGCCTGCTCCATCACCGCTTTGCGAAGGCCCGCGCCACCGCGTGGAATGATGGCGTCCAAACTTTTCACCGACCGCATCAAATCGACCGCGATGTCCTTCTCCGGGCGATCGATCAGAATCCACGCGCCTGCCGGCACTTCACATTTTTCAGCTGCTTCCCGCAATCCCGCTTCAATCGCTCGGCTCGTCAGGTTCCACTCCGCTGCACCACGAAACACACAGAGATTGCCCGATTTGAGACAAAGTGCGATCGACTCAACCATCACCAGCGGATTCAGCTCGGAAATGACTCCGATCACGCCGATGGGAACCCGCATCCGGCTGACTTGAAGCCCGTCCGGCCGCTCCCACCGAGCCGTCACGGCCCCGACCGGATCGGGCAATTCGGCGATAATACGAAGTCGCTCGACCATCTCCTTAATCGAGTCGGCCGTCATCCGTACACGCGCGACGGACGCTTTCATCCGATCTTTTTTAACATCGGCCTCGTGCGACTTCCCGACCGCATCAACATCCTTCGTATTGGCCGCCAAGATCGCCTCTTCGTCGGCTGCCAATCGATCCGCCATCGCCCGCAATGCGCGCTCTTTGGCTGGCCCCGACACCAGCGCCAACCGCCTCGCTACGCTCCGGCAGTCTTTCAACAGTTTGTCCAGATACAGTTTAACGGGCACTTCCTGCATTGACGTCGCTCTCCATTCACTCTCGTTCGATGAACAAACATCATTCGTGACAGAACGGGAACTATATCACGCGATTTTTAAGGCAGTAAAGGCGATGCGATGCGGAGACTGTCCTGGGATCCGTGGGGCTGACACCCTTTCCCGCATCCCCGCGTCGCGCCTGTCCCACTCCATCAGAACCTTCATATGAAGTATTCTTTTATACAAGTGAAACCGGAAATGTAGCTTTTTCAGAAATTACTCCTTCAACAGATGCTGTTGGAATTACTTGTAATACTGGCTCTCCACTTGAAATTATTCAACCTAATGCATTATCATTGTCATTAGAAATGAGACCGGAAAATTGTTCAGGTTCTGCAACTGGTAGTATTGAAGCTGTATTTTCAGGAGGTACACCTCCTTACTTTGTAAGTATTGATGGTGGGTCTGCCAACTCTCACTGGGAATGCCCGGATCCCGCTCTGCCTGCATTAGCGCATGCGCTGCCAAAATAAGATCGAAGGGGCCGCGAAGCAATTCACGCTCCACATCGAGACAGTCAAAACGAATATTGGCCAGGCCCAGTTCCTTCGATTTCTTCCAAGCGGCTGCAATCGATGCCGGCGATCGATCGACCCCGATGAACTCTTTATCAGGAAATCGTCGGGCGTAGAAGGTGGTGAGAACTCCTACGCCACAGCCGAAATCGAGAACGCGCTGTGCGTCGTCAAATCTAGACGCCACCGGCAACCCGACCGCTTCATAGTAGTCATATCGTTGGCTGTGGATGACAGAAAGGATGGTTGGCTGAGCGGTGAGGTCGTAGAACGCGACTTCGTCGCGGCAATCGCCACTCCGTTTCAACTCGACCTGTCGATTGAGATGAGTCAGATCCGCGGAAGAAAGTTGCCGCCGTTGCCAAGCGAAATAGTCGTGGTCGGAGGTAAATCGCTTGAGGCCCCACCGGGCAAGGTGTTCGTGCAGCGCAGTGCGTAGCTCATCTGAGGAGGAAAGCATGTGGCATACAGCTCATCGTTCGTATCTCGTGAAACGTGACGCACAGGATAGGAGGAACGGGGCTGCTTCTTAGCTTGCGAGATACGAACTACGCTTCACGAACGACGAATCACGGTCTTTTCAGCATGATTGCATCGAAGTACGTCTCCGGGACCGGATGCGGCAAGCGAAGTTGGCCTGACCCAAATGCAACGTACTTCTCACACGTCAACTGTTCCAATCCGATCGGCCCCTTCGCGTGCAGACGCGAACTACTGAGTCCGATATCGACTCCCATCCCATAGCTATCCCCCGCGTTGAGCCGGGACGACGCGTTGACGAACACCGCGCCGGCATCGACTTCGCGTGTGAAGCGCATGGCCGATTCATAGCGGGTCGTCGCAATGACAGCCGTGAGACAGGGGCCGTACTCCGCGATATGCGCCAAGGCTTCGTCCAGATTCTCCACCATTTTCACGGCCAATACGGGCCCCTGAAACTGTGTACGCCAATCGGCATCCGTCGTCGGCACGATCGACGTATGGCCCGTCATCGCCATCTGCCCCATCAGCGCGACCGTCTTCGGGCAGCCGCGCACTTCGATCTTGAATTGATCCAGCAGCCGGTTGATCAGCGGGGGCAGAAACTGCCGCCCGATCACCTGCTGGACCAGCAAGGTATCGAGCGCATTGGCCGCGCCGAACAGCTGCGCCTTGGAATTGATGACCATGTTCTGCGCCATGGGAATATCGGTATCCCCGTCGACGTAGAGCTGCGTAAGACCGCCGTCATGACACAGCACCGGCACTTTTGCCTGCTCCATCACCGCTTTGCGAAGACCCGCGCCACCGCGCGGGATGATGGCGTCCAGGACTTTCACAGACCGCATCAACTCGACGGCGATGTCCTTCTCCGGACGATCGATCAGAATCCATGCGCCTGCCGGCACTTCACTTGATTCAGCTACTTCACGCAATCCGGGGCAGGAAGTCATCGTCGAGAGCAAAAGCCACATCGTCCGCTACGAACAGGGCGCCGCCGGCGCGCTGGCAGGCGTGCAATTGCATTGGGTGCCCGGAGAGCGCGGGATCATGAGCGCAGAACAGGTCGAGGCCGCCATCAGGCCGACTGATCCGCACAGCATCTCCACCGCCCTCATCTGTCTTGAAAACACGCACAATGCCGGGGGCGGCACCATCTATCCGCTTGCGACAATCGAAAAAATTCGAGCCGTTGCCGCCACACACAACATTCCAATGCACCTCGACGGCGCCAGGCTCATGAATGCCGTTGCCGCCACGACGCTCCCGCCGGCATCCTACGCCCAACACTTTGAAACGGTCTCGCTGTGCCTCTCGAAGAGCCTCGGCGCACCCGTCGGATCTTTACTGATCTCCAGCGATCGGCAGCTCATCGACCGCGCCCGCCGGTTTCGCCGGATGTACGGAGGAGCCATGCGCCAGGCAGGCGTCCTCGCCGCCGCCGGGATCTATGCGCTGGAACACCATGTCACGCGATTGACGGATGATCACAGCCATGCCAAAAAGTTAGCCCGGCTGCTTCAACAAATTCCGTCGGTCCAGATCGCGCCGCAGCACGTGGAAACCAACATTGTGATTTTCGACGTGATTAACCAGCGCCACACTCCGGCCGAGATCGTCACCGCCTTGAAAGAGCAAGGGGTACTCATCAATGCCATCGGAGGACTGAGCTACAGGGCCGTCACCCATCTGAACGTCTCCGCCAAACAAATCGACGAAGCCGGCGCGATCTTCATGCGCGTCCTCACACAGTAACCCTTTTCATTGACACCACTTTCAACGGCACATAGAATGCAGACGACGCATCGGAAGGAACAACCCATGACCCCGCAAGCCGTCTCGTTTCAACAAATCAGCAGAATTCTCGAAGTCACCGACGCCCTTGGATTGAATCGGGAATGGGTGGAAATTCCCCTGTCTCCCGAAAACCCCGGCACCGTCCGCCGCCTCTCCAACGGCAAACTTGAAATCATCGTGGATGCCGGACAGTCTTTTGAGCAATGGCTCACCGACCTCCCCACCCGCATTCAACAGGCGCAGGTTTCCTAATGGACGCAACAACTGCCACGAACATGCCGACCCGCGAGGAACTCAACGCTGAACTTCTGGCGGTCCCGGAACCGCCGGAGCAACCAGAAACGCCTCATCCTCCCGGCTTCGAAGACAGCCTGGAGGTCGCCTTGCGGCATATCAAGGGCCGGCGCGGCGGCGATCTTGTCGGCATCATCCTGGTCGGATCGGGAGCGAGGCGGGCGATTACCCCCCATAGCGATATCGATCTGATCGCGCTGGTCAAGGGAGACGCCGACGGTCATGAAATTCTTCGGGTCGGCGACCGTCTCACTGACATCCGATACCACGGCTATCAAGGCGTTGAAGAAGAGCTCGCCCATTCACTCAGACTTCCGTCGCTGCTCAAGAAAGGGCGCATCCTGTTCGACCACGAAGGGATCTGCGCCCAGTTGCTGGAGAAAGCTCACCATCGCTTTCGCCAAGGCCCTCCACAAGCGACGATCAATGAACAAATCCGCATGAAAGCCTCATGCTTCCACTGGCTGGGAAAAGCGCAAGATCTCACAGACAAACCGGGGACCGCACATTATCTGTTAACCCTGTTCTATGAAGACTGCATCCTGGCGTTTTTCAGGCTGAGAGGCTTTTGGATGACCGCGCCGGTGGATATCCATCGATTCATGTTTTCCCGTGAACCGGCACTCGCAGACCTTGCCGGGCAGTTCCTAACCGCATCCACTCTGACCGACCGACTCAACTTTGGCCGGCAATTTGCCGATCTCCTATTTAAAGACGTCCCGAACCCTGCTCGCATCGACTAACGGGTTCAAATACATCCGGCGTCCGGCCGGGCTTGTACGCGAGACTATAGGGAAGTCGGCCGGC
>JABMDH010000119.1 GCA_015904075.1 Nitrospira sp. | reverse complement strand
GCAGTGTGGATTATGTGTTGTCGGATGTGGATCGGTAGGAAACGTTTGTTCGGTTCATTGGGTTGATCTGGCTTGTTTAGTAGTCCTGTCTAACTAAACTAAACAAACCAAACAAACAAGAGCACCTATGCTAACTAGCGATGAGCGACGAGAACTTGAAGACGCCGTGACCCATTACCCTGACAAACGGGGAGCGGCCATCGATGCTCTGCTGACCATTCAGCGACGACGTGGCTGGATCTCGGATGACTCACTCCTCGATATTGCTCAATTTCTTGAGATCACGGTCGAGGATCTGGATAGCGTCGCCACATTCTATAACCTCGTGTTTCGAAAACCGGTCGGCCGGCATGTCGCGTTCATGTGCGACAGTATCAGTTGTTGGATTAAAGGGTGTGCGCAGGTTCAGGAGCGGATCAAAACACTGTATGACGTAGATTTCGGACAGACATCGCCCGATGGACGTCTGACCCTGTTACCGATTGCGTGCTTAGGACACTGCGAGCGGGCACCGGCCCTGATGATCGATCAGGATGTGTACGGTGACGTGACGCCCGAAAAGATTGAACAGATCGTGGAGAAATATAAATAAGACAGGCGAAGGCCGAGTCTGAGAATTTCTAAGATGGAACGACCACTCACTCAACATATCCATCCGGATGGCACCACACGAACCTTGAAGGAATACGTCAAAGAAGGCGGGTATCGTTCCATTCAACGCCTTGCGTCCGGGCTAACTCCCAAGGACGTGCAGCAGTTGGTGATCGAAGCGGGATTGCGAGGCAGGGGTGGGGGCGGGTTTCTCACCGGCACGAAGTGGAGCTTTGTCCCGATGGGCCCCGATGCGCCCAAACCAAAGTATATCGTAGCCAATGGGGATGAAATGGAGCCGGGCACGTTTAAGGATCGGGTGCTGATGGAGGGTGACCCTCATGGTCTTATAGAAGGGATGATCCTTGCCGGCTATGCCATTGATGCAGAGATCGGCTACATATTTTTGCGTGGGGAATATCATCTGTCCGCGCAACGCCTGAACCAAGCCATTGCAGAGGCATACAAGGATGGCTATCTCGGCACAGCTCTCCCCGGGACAGGGTTTCGCTTCGATCTTCACCTCCACGCCAGTGCCGGTCGATATATCTGTGGCGAAGAAACTGCGCTGATCAATGCATTGGAAGGCAAGCGGGCGGTTCCCCGAGCGAAACCACCCTTTCCACAGTCGGTCGGTTTATGGGGGAAACCCACGATCGTCCAAAACGTTGAGACTCTCTACAACATCCCGCATATCGTCAGTCATGGCTCTGACTGGTATCACCGGTTAAGCCGAACTCAGGACGGTGGCACCAAGATCTACGGCATCAGTGGTCGTGTCACCAATCCTGGATGGTGGGAATTGCCGCTCGGCACCACTGCGCGTGAACTCTTAGAGCACTACGCCGGAGGGATGGCCGATGGCGTCCGCTTTCGAGGCTTGTTGCCCGGTGGTATCTCCACGGCATTTATGACTGAGGAACATCTGGATCTCCCCTTAGATTTC
>JABMDH010000118.1 GCA_015904075.1 Nitrospira sp. | reverse complement strand
ATCCTTTCAAGAAAACTTTGCAATGTTTTGCTATGACCTTTTGGAAATAGCACGGGCGGAAGATCCTCTTGGAGTCGGTCCAGTGGAATCCATAAGGCAACGCCTGTATCAGTTGGGGCACACATCTGCTGCTAAACTGATGTCAGTTCAACTTGGCGTGGCATCTCATCAAGGTTACATTGAATATAGCCATCGAATGTGGCCACTTGTTTGCAGCGAAAGTGGCCGGAAGTTATCAAGTAAAGTGGCAATCGATTATCATCGCCGCCAAGCCCGCGAGTTGCGATCGAAACGCCGAAAGTCAGAATGCCCGTGATAGATGAAGCGCACCGAAGGATATACGCATCAAAGTTTGTTCGGCATTCCCTCGCGTAGACTCCAAACAAGAAGCGAGGCAATGTCGTGGTCTGCCCCATCTACAAAGAGATTTCTTTATGGGCAATGACAGTCCGGTTGTTTCACAGGACGAGAACCCTGCTAGCGGGGGACTAGCATACGTATATGGGGAAATGCCTGGCTTGGTATTTCGGCTTCATGGAGCTTGGCGAGAGTCTGTTTGACGGTGTGACGCAGACGTGGCATACAACCCTCCTTTTGGTCCGACCTTAACTTCGGATCTGGGCCCATATAAGGGGGCAAGGTCACGTCGCCCGACCAGTTCTCCTGGAGACGTTGCGTGAGCAACTGCCAGGTCCCCATCGGAGCACGACGTCTTGAAACAGACCTTGTTCGGCTAGCTTGAATGCAAGATGAGCGAGATGTTCCACGGGAGTAGCCTCCAAATGAACTTGGACCCTGGATATCGTTTTTGCCATCGCTATGAAAACCGCTTCACCTGCTCTGCCAAGGTGTTCGCCACTAGCTCAAGATCGAAGGGCCAGGCGTACCGGATTTCGAGGCCAGGATACTTTGGTCGCAACTGGTCGAGAATTTCTGGAATCTCGACTTCTGAATGCGACCCACCTGGCGTGAACATCGTAGTCGTCACGACAACGTGAATTGCCCCTTGTTTGATCAACGCCTCGACTGACTCTTCCAACGTCGGCGCGCAAAACTCATTGTAAGCCACGGCAAATAGCGCGCCATTGAGTTGAACACGAAAGCGTGCGGCGACTGCTTCGAAGCCAGCCTGGTAGGGGTCTGTTTCCGCCGTTCTTGGCCACTGACGAATTTTGTGGTCTAGCTCAAGTTCCTCCTGTGAAGGGGGAAGGTTGGCCACTCGTCGTTGAGCTTCCAGTCGTTTCAATTTGGTGACTAATTCCTGGGGGCAACCTTTGGGAATGCCGCCGTGACCGACCAGAATAACTCCTCGCTTTTCCGTGTTCATGAAATCTCCTAAAAATAGTTTGGCCCGGAACTCCTTGGATGGAATTCCGGGCCGGTGACGGCGTTACGAACCGTCTCGTTACATGCATAACACTAGTAGCCGGTCTTTTGCCCAGTGGCCACCTGGCTGGGGAACGGATCCAGAATGCTCTTGGGCGCGTTGTTCCAAATCACGTCCGCCAAGTTCGACATGCGCGACACGATCTGCGCCGCCACGCCG
>JABMDH010000117.1 GCA_015904075.1 Nitrospira sp. | reverse complement strand
GCGGCGATGCGGATGGATGCCCGCCCTCGCCATGAAGCAGCGGGTCCGGTGGGCAATGGGGCATGTGCAGATTTTATTTCAGACGAATCCCTTTACGATGCGAGGACTGACGCTGCCCCAGCGTGTGGGATACTTTGCCTCCATATTCTATTTTTGCCACGGCATTCCCCGCGCGGTCTGCCTCATTGCTCCCCTCTTTGCCCTGCTGTTCGGGATCACGCCCGTCACGGCAGATGTTCCATCCATCCTGAACTTCTTTGGGTCGTATTATGTCGCCACGCTGGTGATGCTGAGAACCGTCAGCCGAGGCACGCGCAATGCCTTCTGGTCCGACATCTATGAAACGGCAGACAGTATCGCACTCAGCTGGGTTGCGCTTAAAACTGCATTGAGCCCAAGAAAGCAGCGACCGTTTATCATTACCCCCAAGGGGGTTGGCCAAGAAAAGCGTGGCATTTCGCCATTGTCCTATAGCCTACCGCTTCTGGTGATTATGGGATTGCTCATTATAGGCCTTGTGACGGGATTTCGTCTCTGGATGACGAACGCATCTGTTCCAGGATTGGAAGTCAGTCTGTTTTGGGGAAGCGTGAATCTTATTTTAGTGGCTGTGGCTGTTCTGGCCTCCGTAGAGCCGCAGGAATGGCGCGGCCTGTTCCGCGTCAAGCGGCGACTGCCTTGCGAATTGGTCGCGGGAGAGGAGCGGTTCCGTGGGACCGTGGAGGATCTCAATGAAACAGGCGCGCTTATCCATGTAAGCGAGCAGGTACTGGGAACACATGACCGGTTGCTCTTTAGTATTGAACGGGCCACAGGGGATCGGTTCACCGTCGCAGCCAAAATCTGTCGCCAGGAGCGGCTGTCATCCATTATTGTTGAAATAGGGCTGAAATTTGTCGAGGTCGACAACAAAAATACCGAAGCATTGATTGCCGCAGTATTTTGCGATCAGTCTGTCTGGAATCAGCCTGAAGCTGAGCCTGGAATATTCCGGAGTTTGTGGTCAGTCTTTCGTGTATTTCACATAGTCTTTGCCAAGTCGAGAAGGTCGAATCGACGGGATTACCGCATGCCTCATCAGCAAGATTGCCGGTTGGTATTTCATAACCGCATCATGACCGGCACCATCGGAAAAATTTCGAAAACCGGGCTGTCGGTCAATATTCCAGGAACAGTGGATGATATTGGAGAGTATGGGATACTCTACGTGGATGCCTTTACGTTAAAGATACGCCGGACATGGTCGATGCAATGCGACGGTGTCGTGGTGGCCGGTTTCACAGTTGAACGGGCGGAAAAGGGAGCAGATCAATGGCGGGAACTTACCGCGCATGTAGCATAGCGCTGGTGGCCTTGTTGTGGCCCGGAATCGTCGCCGCTGGGGATGTCTTTACCGGGTTCCAAATCGACAATAATAGCCAATACTACGCCTATGCGGGAGTCCGCGCTCCCATTACATCGGGATCGTCAAATCTCCAACCATTTGTCCAAATGATGGGGTCCGGACTCGGCTATACGTTCAAAGATAACGGCGTGAAACGTGACGCGGAAGTCCAGTTTGCGACTCCGGCTCTGGGTCTGAAATACGTACTAGGTTCATGGAATTTCCTTGGATTCGCCGGCCCTCAATTCCGCTGGAAACAGCAAGACTTGCCGGGGGGCCGAAGAAGCCAGGAAAATGATGTCGGCTTCCAAGTGCAAGGCGAGGCATTTCATTGGCAAGAACAGGGGACTGTTCACGCCATTGTCTCGTACACAAATTTAGACGAGTTAATCTGGAGCAGGCTGAGGGCTACCAGATTGGTCTATAAAAACGAGGGAGGCTGCTGTCCCTTGTACCTCGGTTGGGATATTGCCGGTATGGGAAACAAGGAGTTCTATGCCGTGCAGACCGGTCCTCTCGTACAAGTCCCTATCAGTATATTCTATCTAACCGTCAAGGGCGGCTATCAGTACTCTCAGACGTTTGCCAATGGAGCATACGGCGGTGTGGAACTATACGTGCCGTTTTAAGAGACGAAGAGAGTCAGGTCTGGTGTGACGCTGACTGAGCCTGTTGCCAAATCGCATTAGAGAGTCGGTTGGAATATCCGCTCTACGGTTTATTCTCATCCAAAAAATCAGGCCTGCAGCGATTGACCTTCCCCCGTTTATTACACCACCGCTGAGGAAGTGCCCTCCTGCGTCAGCTGGGCCCTGGTTTGATAGTTGTGAATGAACTCCTGGGGTGTCACA
>JABMDH010000116.1 GCA_015904075.1 Nitrospira sp. | reverse complement strand
GGCGCCGGAACAGGGCTGGGCTCACGTCGGGGAAGTGGGCGCAGGACATTACGTGAAGATGGTACATAACGGCATCGAGTACAGCATGATGCAAGGTTATGCGGAAGGCTTCGAGCTGATGGCGAAAAGCGACTACCGGCTCAATCTCGCCAAGATCGCAGACCTCTGGATGCACGGGAGCGTCGTCCGGTCCTGGCTCTTGGAATTGGCGGCCGGCGCCTTAAAACATGATCCTCGCCTGGAACAGTTGAACGGTTACGTGCAGGATTCCGGCGAAGGCCGCTGGATGATCGCCGATGCGATCGAGAAGGAGGTACCGGTCCCGACGCTCGCAACGGCATTGTTCACACGCTTCCGATCGCGACAAAGCGAGTCCTTCGCAGAAAAGATGCTGGCCGCGTTGCGAAATGCCTTCGGCGGCCACGATGTCCGCCGTTCATGAACGACGGACATGGCGGATGCCGCAGCGACTCGTTTTATGTCAGCCGCAACTGCTTAAGAATCTCCTCGCACTTCCCGATTCCCCCGATAAACCGGTCGAACAGTCCCCCTTGATATAATGCCAATGCCGGCAAGGATGTGACCTCTAGCTCCGCTGGAATCTTGAAGTTCTCCTCAACGTTCATTTTCAGGATCAGTACTTTGCCGGTTATATCCGGCTCTAGTTTTTCGAGTTCGCGCATCAACGATCGGCAGCTTCCGCAGCCCGGCTTCCAGAACTCCACCAATACCGGTATTCCCGCCTGCGCCACAACGTGGTCGAAGTCCCGGTCGGTTACGGCACGCATCACGGCTCACCCGCTAACGTTGCAGCAAATACCTCCCGGTATAACCGCTCGGCAACTAGACGATATCCGGCCGTGGTCAGATGCAAACCGTCGTTGGAATACACAGCCGCAAGTTGTTGCGTCTCGGGCTCTACCGTGGCAGCGAAGAGGTCGAGGGCTGCCAATCGTTTCGATTTGACATAGCGGAGAATTAATCCGTTGAGCTGGCGCCGCCGATCGAGATGCTCTGCAAACCACCTGCGCCCCTCCCCACTGCGCAGACCGTCCCCTATTCTGATCGATGGAACGGTCACCGGCACCGGCTTGATTCCAGCCTCTGCAGCCAGCTCATACATTGTGAGAAGGTTGTGCATAATGTCTGCCGGCGCGACGTTCCACCCAAGATCGTTTGTTCCGCCGAGAATCACCACATACGTCGGTTGCTGAACAAGAACAGCCGACCGAAACCGTATCGCCATCTCACAGGTCAGTTCACCGCAGATGCTGCTCACAGACACGCGCACGGCGGACCCGGTCAATTCTTGCAGAAACCGCCCATACGGCGTCTCAGTGCCGTGAGGATTGTCGGCAGTGCACGATTGAAACCCTGCCGTGAGGCTGTCTCCAAAACACAGAATGCAGGTCGATGCGATCATCAATATGAAACAGTACCGCACGTACGGGAAACTGACAATGCCCTCATGTCCCAGGATGGAGACAGGGGCCGCCCCGGCGAGCGGCGGGTAGGAACGGTTATTTCCTTGACGATTCAGCCCTTCCCAGGTACGACTAGTCCCTATGGACGAACTAAAAAAAGAGAACGCCGCACTGCCGATCACGCCTGCAAAAGAGCAGGCCAATCCGGAGTTGACCTCCGTCAAGCGGCTCCTCACACTTCTCGATAAAACCGCAAGGTCCAGCCGCACATACGGGGCAGCAAATCCCGTGGCACAGAATTTGTTCCAACAGTTATTCGATAAACTCACGACCCACCTCGCCACCTACTCTAAATTGGCATTTCTCGTTCAACGCTCCGAGCTGCACTTCAACGGGGAAGTCGCCTACCGATCCGAGCAGCATTCGCAGAATGAAAGCGTCGCGTTCAAGCTCTATGCAGATGGCATTCGCGAGCTCACATTTCTCGATGGTCTTCTTGCCGAAGACCTCGCCTTCTTGCTCGATGCGCTGTGGGACAGCCTCGACCCCGAGAAAAACGATGACGACATTGTCACTCGTCTATGGTCAAAAAACCTCTCCACCATCACCACGGTCACCGCCGAAGAAATC
>JABMDH010000115.1 GCA_015904075.1 Nitrospira sp. | reverse complement strand
ACCCTGTAACTCCGGTTGGGCATTCTCTGCACAAACCCATCCGTTGCCAGTATCCGCAAGGCTTCACGCACCGGGCTACGGCTGACCCCGAACTGTTTGCACAGCTCAGCTTCGGTCAGGCGATGTTCCGGGGGGTATTGCCAATGGAGAATCTGATCTTTGAGCGTCGTCACGATCGATGCGCTCAGGCTTGAGAATGCTGGTGGCACAACCCGCTCATTCTTCTTCGTCATGTCGTAGTGGTCTCACAGAGCTCGCGAGCGAGTGCATATTGTATACAATATGGAGTACGTGTGTCTAATGCGGTGGATGTAGGGTAAGACTGCAGGCCGTGCCTGGACGGATCCATATGTGTGTGATGACCGTACGCATATCGTACATTGATTTGCCGGAGCCCGGTCTTTATAGTTCCGATGGTGAAGTCAAACAGGCGGTGGAAAGCACCGATTGGCTTCTCGGGCTCCATCGATACCGAGGTTTGAGGCGACGCCGAGCATCCTGCTGAGTCGAGGGCATACATGCGGGGTCCCATGGGAAACCGGTTTGTCCCAATCGTGGTGTTCGCTCTTGCTTCTAGTGTGGCTGATTCCGTCTCACCGTCGCAGTCTTGGTCTGCTTCCGTTGTCTCTCCGGCAAACCGCAATGATGACGCGCCGTCTCATGTCGAACGGGGAGAAAGCTTATTGCGTCAAGGTGATTTGAAGGGGGCTGCCGATGCCGCACGAAGGGCGGTGGAGTCAAATCCCTCGTCGGCAGAGGGGCACTATCTTCTCGGAAGGCTTCATCTCAAAGACCGCAAACTGGAGAAGGCTGCGGAGGCGTTTTCACGATCACTCAAGATTCGGCCTGCCTTCCCCGATGTATTGAACGATTTAGCCGGCCTGTATATGCTGCAAGGCAGGCCGGCTGAAGCTGAACAGGCGCTGACCCGTGCGATTGCCGCTGACCCTACACACATCGAGTCGCACCTCAGTTTAGCGAAGTTGTATGAGCGTCGGCGAGACGTCGCCGCTGCGAAGAAAACCTATATAAGCGTGTTGACTGTCGAGCCGACTCAAGTCGATGCGTTGTTCGGTCTCGCCACGCTCTGCGACAATCAGGGAGAATACCAAGACGCGCGTGAGGTAGCGAGTCGTCTCACCAAGGCGCATCCTGCACATGCCGATGCCTGGTATCTGAGTGGGCAGATTGCCGAGAAGAACGGCGATTTGGACGCTGCGGATGCTGCCTATCAACGAGCGATTGCCGCCAAGCCCGACCTCGTGGACGCCCATTTCAATTTGGGATTTATCTATCGAAGCCGGAACCGGCCGGATGAGGCGGAGCGGGAATTTCTTGAGGTCTTGCGCTATCGCCCGGAGTATGCCGAAGCGCACCTGAATCTGGGCAGTATCTATACCGGCATGCACAGGTTGGAGGAGGCGGAGCGAGCGTATGAGAAAACTGTCGTGTTGAAGCCCGACCATGCCGAGGCTCGCTACAGCCTGGGTGTATTCTACGAGCTCCATCGAAAGGACATGCCGCGTGCACTCGCACAGTATCGGAAATATCTTGAGTTGGGCGGGCGTGACGATCGGGTTGAGCGGATTGTCGGAGCGGGATTTCCCTAGGCAGATCGAGGCTCGGGAGATTGTGGAGACCTATTCAATGCTTGCCCTGAACCTTGGCCTTGACCTCAGTTTCCATCATCATCACCAGTACGGCCAGGGTCTCCAATAGGGAGACCAATAGGGGTTGGGACCCATGTACGGTCGAATGCGGGGCGGCCCATCTTCATCATCCTTCGACCACACACGCACGTTCTTGATCTCCACGACCGGGTAGGTGTATTCCGTTTCATCGAGTGGCAGGGTTATCGATCCGGTCACCTCTCCGGTGATGGTTACAAATGTGCCGAAGGGGAGGGTGGCAGGGTCGAGAAACTCTCGCTTGATGGCGACAAAGCGACCGTGTGACTTGCTCAAATCGAGTGTCGGCTTGAGTGAGGACAGTAGAGGGAGCTGAAGAATTTCGATTCTGGTGCCGTCTTTCAGCCGCTTCGCGTGTAAGACTTTTCCTCCTAATGTGACAGCTTGTCCCGTATAGATCTCGGTCGATGCTTTCAATTGTGCATAGGTGATCCGGGGCGTACCTGATGGATTGGAGTCCAGAGAGTCGTCCAGTGACGCGCATCCGGATACGAGCAGCAGCATGGAGAATGTGAATGCCCAGTCGTGCCGTCTCATAGCCAGAGTATAACAGAGGGCGGGAACACTCTCTATTCGATATAATAGGAAGCCGGGCCATAATTTTTGAAAGGAGCGTGTGATGAATCGTCGATGGAGTTCGGTGTGGAATGTTGCGGTTGTCGTCATGGGAGCGGCGGTGCTGCTGAACGAGCCGTTCAGTGCACTGGCGGCAAGTCCTGAGTTGAAGGGCACGTTCGAGCTGCTGAAGGACGAGCCGTCGACCCATCAGCGAGGCAAGGTGAAGATCATCGAGTTCGCGGACTTTTACTGTCCGCACTGCCACCATTTCGATGAAACGGGACTCCCGCTACTTGTCAAAGAGTTCGGCAGCAAGATCGAGGTGACGATGGTCGGATATCCCGTGATTCGAGGAAAACTCCCGACGGCGTTTGATATGTATGAGCAGGCCAAAACGATGGGGAAAGGCAACGAAATGAAAGCCGTGCTGTTTCGCACGATCCATAAGGATAAATTCGGCGGCGTGTTGGATCGCTCGATTCGCTCGCTGTTGATTCGTGAGGTCGGTTTGGACGTTGCGGCATTCGAGGCTGGCATTGAAAGCGGCAAGCCGGCGAAGGCATTTGAGGATGGCCGGCGATGGGGTGAACGGATCAAGGTTTCGTCTACCCCCTCACTCTTGCTCGACGGGAACATCAAAATCGACGGCGCGAACATGACGCCTGAGAATGCCATCACCGTCATCCGGAGCATTCTGGAAAATGATGCGAAGCGATAACGGTAAGGAATGAAGGGTAAGGGGTGAGCGGAGACTAAGACGAAACGCTCATAGCAGTGGAGGAGGGGAGGTCCCCCTCACGGTATGAAAATGGCGATTGACCCTATTTGCGGCATGACCGTCAGTCCCGATACGGCGGCGGGCCGATATGACTACAACGGCGAGACCTATTATTTCTGCGCGCTGACTTGCCTCGAACGGTTTCGAGCCGATCCCGAGCGGGTATTGAGTAAGAAGCCGCTGAATCCCGTTGCCATGCCTTCTGCTGTTTCCACACGCAAGCCGCTGCCGATGATGATGCCGGTGTTGAAGGGCGAGATCGATCCTGTCTGTGGGATGACGGTGCAGCCGGTATCGGCGGCCGGTTCGCATGAGTTCCAGGGCAAGACCTATTATTTCTGCGCAACCAGCTGCCTCACGAAGTTCAGGACGGACCCTGTCTACTATCTGACTCCACCTGACCAGAGGGTTCCGCGTCACACGCCAGTTTCACCCGCCGGACCGGTCGAGTATGTCTGCCCCATGGATCCAGAGGTGCTTGAAAACAAGCCTGGGGCTTGCCGGATTTGTGGCATGGCGCTCGAACCGAGCATGGTCTCGGCCGAGGAGACGGGCAATCCGGAGCTTGACGAGATGAACCGGCGGTTTTGGATCTGCCTTGCACCGGGGGCGCTGGTGATGCTCATCGCCATGTCGGATATGATACCCGGCATGCCGCTTCATCGTCAGTTCGGCGGAGCGGCGCTTAACTGGGTGCAATGGCTGCTGGCCACACCGGTGGTGCTGTGGGGTGGCGCGCCGTTCTTTCAGCGGGGGTGGGCTTCGATCGTGAATCGGGCGTCGAATATGTTCACATTGATTGCGATCGGGACCGGAGCGGCCTATGGCTACAGTGTGGCTGCCACCGTAATGCCGGCGCTGCTGCCCGCGTCGTTCCATCGGCCGGATGGGACGGTGGCGGTGTATTTTGAAGCTGCTGCCGTCATCACAGTGCTCGTGCTTCTTGGGCAGGTGCTCGAATTGCGCGCGCGTAGCCAAACCAGTTCCGCCATTAGAGGTCTTTTACAACTGGCGCCGGATTCGGCACGGCGCGTGGGGCACGATGGACAAGAGGAAGATGTTCCGTTGGATCAGATTCAGGTCGGTGACCGGTTGCGGGTGAGGCCGGGTGAACGTATGCCGGTAGATGGGGTGGTGGTCGAGGGCAGCACGTCCGTGGATGAATCCATGATTACGGGAGAATCAATTCCGGTCGCGAAAGAAGCCGGCATGCCTGTCACGGGAGGGACGATGAACGGCACCGGGAGTGTTCTCATGGACGCACAGCGGGTGGGCCGGGACACGTTGTTGGCCAGGATCGTGCAAATGGTCAGCGAGGCGCAGCGAAGCCGTGCGCCGATTCAGCGCATCGCGGATACAGCGGCCGGATATTTCGTGCCGCTCGTGGTTGCCGCCGCCGTGCTCACGGCGTTCGTCTGGGCCCTGTGGGGACCTGAGCCGAAGCTGGCGTATGCGCTCGTGAATGCCGTCGCCGTGCTCATTATTGCGTGCCCGTGTGCGTTGGGATTGGCGACGCCGATGTCAATTATGGTCGGTACCGGACGGGGCGCAACGGCCGGTGTGCTCGTGAAGAAAGCAGAGGCCCTCGAAGTGTTGGGGACGGTCGACACGATCGTGTTCGATAAGACCGG
>JABMDH010000114.1 GCA_015904075.1 Nitrospira sp. | reverse complement strand
ATCTGCCCAGAAGAGCCGGTCATAGCTTCGGCGGTTCTCAGCATCACCGACGATCTCATAGGCCGCATTGATCTCCCGGATTTTTGATTCGGCATCTGCGCTGTCAGGATTTCTGTCCGGATGGTGTTCGAAGACTAGCGCCCGGTAGGCTTTCTTGATCTCTTCCTCAGATGCCTCGCGGGAGACGCCCAAGACCCGGTAGTAATCCATCCGTGCCATGGGAAGAGACTATAGCATGGAGGCTGTGTTGCCAGGTACCGCGATGTCAGGGAGAGAAAGGAATGCGGGTGTTACACTGCAGCTGGGCCAGTCGATTGTTCACTCAAGCGGGAGCGAATGGCATAGACAAGGGCAATAATTGAGGCTCCCTGTATGAGGAGACTCAATGCGAACGGTTCGAGTCCTACGCGATCATTTGCCATTGGCCAAAAAGGCGTCAAATATATATGGTCCTGTACGGATTCCGGCAAGGTTGAAACAAACACATAGTACACACCGATACAGAGTCCACCGGCTACCAACGGTTGTTTGAACCGGTGAAACCGGCACCACTGGAGGAAGAGACTATCGCGTACGGCGAAAAGAGCGACGATAACGAGACTCATGGCAACTCGTTTTGTCCCCTCCACACCGGACCCGGCGTCGCCAAGAAAGGCGGCGTTTGCCACGCTGTAGAGGGAAACGGCCAACAATCCAGCACTTGCCACCCATGGCCACGACAGACCGTTTTCAGAAAAGATGGCCCATAACCGGCCTTGCGTACTTCGCCGCCATTCCCGCAATCGCTCAGCCGGCGTCAATGCCATCATGCCTACCGCATAGAGGATGACGACATTGAGCAACAGCACGAGCGTCATGATCGTGCCAGGATATTGTGCCCGTATATCGAGAAAGGCGTACAGGACTACGTTGCAATAGGCAGCGAATCCCATGAGCTGCAGGCGGGATAATAATCGAATATCTTCCCGCTCTTTCTTAATGTTCCTCAGGAGCATGATGAAGACCCATGTACCCAAGGAGGCGTAGAGAATATCGGTGGCAATGACCATCGACACCGGAAGGCCGAATAGCAGCGCTTGAGGAGCATCCAGATTCCCGCTTTCCTTTAGCAGTTCAGCCAGCGCATACATCGGATTGATTGCTGTTAATCCCGGCAGCGGGCTGTCCACTAATCCAGGGAGAGCTGAAATGATCAACAAGAGGACAGTCGCCAATCCAAATCCCATCTGAAGTTTGGTTGCCAGCATGGAAGACAACAGTGCAACCAACGACAGGAACAGAACACAGCAGGTCAGGAAAAGATAGATATTCAGAAGCTGTAGGAATGAGTATCCTGCCGCTACTCCGCTGATTACCCCGATAGGAAACGTCGATCCGACAGCGACATAACCCAGGAGAGGGGCCCCACACACCATTCCCCATATCAGTTCCGACGCCGTTAACCGCGTGGTCCTCCAAAAGTCAAAGGTCTGCAAGATCCGTTCATGCACCAACGCTTGGCCGCAAGAATGGAGACACCAGAGAGCAAGGGCGATGAATTGACTGACGAGAAGTAAATTGAAAAACGTGAGGTAGAGACTCGTTCCCCCTTGATGCCTGGCAAAGAGACTATAGGTTACTGCGCACAATATCAGCGGCAAGACAACGGCCATCATGACCCGTGACGGTCTGAGCAGGCCTCGCGCATGCCGAATCCATTCGGGGTTAACCCAC
>JABMDH010000113.1 GCA_015904075.1 Nitrospira sp. | reverse complement strand
ACACTATCTCAACAAAGGAGACCATATGCAGACAGCTTATCGTGGATTGATCGTCACGGCGCTGGGCCTCTCGCTCGGATTCGCCGGATGCGCGGGCACGGGCGGTTCCACCATGGGTTACACCTACAAGAATCTCGCGGTTGCCGACGGCAGCGCCGTCGCCGGTGAAGGGAATAACGTCCTCTTCAAAGGCAGCCCGCTCGGATTATCCGGCGCCGGGATTAAGACCGGCGACGCGCTGCGGGACGTCAAGGTGGCGCAAAACGACTTATCCCTCGTGAACATCGCGCAGACCAAAGGCGCAGGAAAGGTCCGTATCATCAGCGTGGTCCCCTCGCTCGACACGCCGGTGTGTGAACAGCAGACCCATTACCTCAGCGAACGAAACAAGGGACTCGACAAGATGGTCGAACTCATTACCGTGAGCGTCGATACTCCCTTCGCTCAAAAGCGGTTCGCCACGGAAGCGAAGATCGACAACGTGACCTTCCTCTCCGACTATCGAGGCGGCGACTTCGGCAAGACCTATGGACTGTTCTTGGGTGGCCCCCACATTCTGGCCAGAGCCATCATCGTCATCGATAAAACAAACACGGTCCGCTATCTTCAAGTGACGCCTGAACTGACACAACTTCCGGATATGGAAGAAGCGTTCCGGTTCGCCCGCTCGCTGATAACGGCAAGCTGACATCAAAGCAGGCTAAGGTTGAGGTTAAGGGTATAAGACCGTATGATATTCTTAACCTTGGCCTTAACCTGAGCCTCAGCCTCCACCATCCCCTGAACATATGGCCCACTACGACCTGCTCGTGATCGGAACCGGCCCGGCCGGCCAAAAGGCTGCGATCCAGGCAGCCAAACTCAACAAAAAAGTCGGGATCATCGAACGCAAGACGGTCGTGGGCGGCGTGTGCACCAATACCGGCACCATTCCAAGCAAATCCCTCCGCGAGGCCGTGCTCTATCTGTCCGGATTTCGCCAACGCAATATCTACGGGGCCCAGTACCGCCTGAAAAAGAACATCGCGATTGAAGATCTCGCGGTCCGCGCCAACCATGTCATCAAGACCGAGGTCGAGATCGTCCGCCATCAGATGGCCAGGAACAAAATCGATCTGATTACGGGGTCAGCCGTCTTTCTCGACCCTCATCGCCTCCGCATTCAACAACCGACCGGCGCACTTGAACATACAGCGGATTTCATCGTCATTGCCGTCGGCACCGAACCGGCCAGACCGTCCGACATTCCCTTCGACGACGAATCCATCATCGATACCGACGGAATGCTCACACTAAAACGCATCCCCGCCTCCCTCGTCATCGTCGGAGGCGGAGTCATTGGCACGGAATACGCGTCCATTCTCGCTGCACTGGGAGTACCCGTTACCCTCATCGATAAACGCCCGCGGTTGCTGGAATTTGCCGACACCGAGATCATCGACGTCCTTCAGCGGCAGATGCAAGAGATCGGGGTCACGCTGTACCACAATGAAGAAGTCGTCGCGATCAAACGAGAAGCGGACCATTCCATCCAAGTCT
>JABMDH010000112.1 GCA_015904075.1 Nitrospira sp. | reverse complement strand
TACAAGCGGGCAAGCCTGATCCTGACTTGCTCCCTCTCTGGGCTGCCTTTGCCGGGAAGGCCACTGGTCCGGTTTCCGTTACGTGGAGTCACCTCTGGGGAACTCCGAAAGCGGTGTACGGTACTCTGTCTGCTCCGATGGCGGTCTCGGAAGCGTCTGCGCGCCAGTTTCTTTCAGCGCAGGCCCAATTGCTCAAGATCGATCCTTCGCTGGCAGGCTTCACACTTGTTCAGAACCAGCAGACCCCGATGGGAGAGGTTTATACGTTTGAGCAATCGGCCCATGGCATTCCGGTCTATGGCGGGTCATTGGAAGTGGTCTTCAATCGTGAGGGGTATGTCGTTGGTTTGGTGAACACATCCGTGCCGGCTGCGGACAGCGTCGAGATCGGGCCTTCCGTTAACGCCGAGCAAGCGGTGGAGTCAGCTCGGGGCCAGGTGCCACCAGGTCAGGTTGAAGAGGCGGATGCCGCGGATCTTCCTAAACCCACTGCAAAATTAGTGATCTATGGCGAGACGGGCACCCCGACGCTCGCATGGGAAGTGATTGTGCACACTCCTGGTCCCACATGGCAGACGTTCGTGCATGCGAAAACGGGGAAGGCCTTGAAGCTGGCGAGAGATCTCAACCGCTATGCGACGGGTACGGGGCAAGTGTTTCTGGTGAATGCGATCGTGGCGACGCAGGACAATAGTTTGCGTGATCGCAAGGATGCGGCATCTGCCGTGCTTCCGAAAGCTTATCGCACTGTGCCGCTTATGGGACTTGATGGCAATGGATTCCTCGATGGCACCTATGCTTCCAGTAAGGCCTCGAAGCGACGCGTGTCGTCGGCGAGCCAGACGTTTATCTTCGATCGTAGCGTGAATGGCTTTAGCGAGACCATGGGCTATTACTTTTTGGATTATGCCCAGCGGTATATTCAGTCCCTGGGATTTTCGAACGTGAATAATCGGCAACAGGTATTCAGTGTGGACCGCTATAGCCAGGATAACTCCTTCTATCAGCCATCCACGAAGAACATTACCTATGGGACGGGCGGGGTAGACGATGCAGAAGATGCCGAGGTCATTTGGCATGAGTACGGCCATGCGATTCTCGACAATCAAACTCCGGGGTACGGCACCTCGTTGGAAGCTGATTCGATCGGGGAGGGTTTCGGGGATTACTTGGCCGGCAGCCTCGGCGCTCAACTTAGTGGTGGCTTTCAAGATGTGTGCATCGCAGAGTGGGATGCTACCTCCTACAGTTCAACGAATCCGCCCTGCCTGCGGAGGCTCGATGGAAACAAGCATTATCCTGAGGACATTGTCGGCCGCGTGCATGCCGACGGAGAAATCTGGTCGGCTTCGCTCTGGCAGATTCGCGCTACGATTGGCGCCATCAAGGCCGACAAGGCCATCCTCCAACATCACTTTCTGTTGATGCCCGACACCTCCTTCAATCAAGCGGCCAATGCCCTGGTGACCGCGGCGATCCATCTCCACTATTCCACGCCGGATGTTAACGACATCCGGACCATTCTGAGGAACCGCGGGTTCGACGTCACCCTGTAGGTACTGAACGCACGCTGTCTGTTACTTGACAGTCAGCGTGCGTGTCTTCATTCCTCCTTTTCCAATCTCTCAGAGTGGGCGCGACCAACCTCTTCCAGCTCTGCGCCATTTGATCTTCTCGTCCGGCGTGGTGGGGCACAGATTTCTTGGCTAAGAAATTCTGCTCGGATAGAGAGAGAATAGGGGTGTTTCTTGTCATGGGTCATGGTAGACCTTCCAGGAATTACTTAGCTTGCCAGCATCTGCTGGGCGTTGTGCGCTATGAATTTGAATAGTAGTGGGATGAAGAAAAGGTTGTTGGTGGATTGTGTCAACATCCTGTTAATACCGCTTGACCAGGCCCTCCATGGCGGCTAGCATAGCGCTGTACCGTGTTGAGCCTCGCTGACTGTTCTATCCCTCGCGCCTCCCGCTTTCTTCCTGCGCGTCTGATTTCCCAGTCTCCGCCGCTCCTGTGCCACGTGTTTCTGAAATGCTGCGGTCATTGAATGAGACTGCCTGGACCGAAGCGGTTCGGTTCTGTGAGAACGCTGAGTCCGAGGGCGGGCAGCACTTCTCAGTACAGATTCCCAACCGATGAAGGAGAGATGTGATGACAGCTGAAGAGCAAATTGCGAGGATGAAGAAAGCGATTAATCAGGCCATTAAGGTCATATTCAGGCGTCCAGCCCAGCTTTGTCCGCGCTTTTGTTGAATCTCCGATCAGAAGATCCACTTCGGTAGGTCTGTAATAGTTCCTGTCAACTCTGACCATAATGGGATCACTGAGAATTCTTTTCTTTATGGAATCAATGTATTCGCTACCCACTATTTTAATAAATCTGTTATCATCGACACTGACAATTTTTCCAACTTCATTTGCAAATTCTAGGGCCTTTCTAAAATTTTTGAATTTAAAATA
>JABMDH010000111.1 GCA_015904075.1 Nitrospira sp. | reverse complement strand
GCTCATAACAAACCCTCCTCGTGCGATGAATAAACTGTGGTGAACGTTACAACGATTTGATGCAGAGCCACATTCGTCGGCTGGACTCTCACGCTCCTCGAAAAAAACAGAGCGACGCCTACCGTGCAGTACGAGAGATAGCCTGAGGCTGGTCCAAGTCAAGGGGGCGGGAAAAGAATTTCTTTTGCAATCCCAGCGGCTGGACTGGGGAAATCATAACCTATTGAGATTCAAGAATTCCAGTGGAGAAATCCGGCGATGACGGCGGGGAATCCGGCTAGATCTTCAGACGGTCGAAGTCTTTCACGTCTTTCTTGATGTATTCACGTAATCGCTTGATGATACGGGCCTCTAGCTGTCTGGTGCGCTCTTTGGTGATGCCGTATTTTTCGCCCAGATCGTCCAGGGTGAGGGGTGTTTCCGACAGGAGCCGGTTCCGCAGAATGTCCTCCTCCCGTTCGTCCAGCGTCTTCGCAAACTCGGCCAATTTCTTCCGGAACAGGGTCCGAAGTTCATTGTCGGCAATAACCTCGTCCACCCCTGATTGCTGGGAGGGGAGGACATCGAGCAGGGTGCCGTCCTGCTCTTCACCGATCGGCTGGTCCAGAGACAGTTCCCAATTCCCCAGCCGCTGGTCCATCTCAATGACGTCGCGTTCGCGCACGTTCAGCCGGTCGGCCAGGAGTTTGGTGTCGGGGGCGAAGCCTTCCCGGGCGAGCTTGGCCTTCTCTTTCTTGAGATTGTAGAAGAGTTTCCGCTGATCCTGGGTGGTGCCGATTTTGACGAGCCGGAAGTTGTTCAAGAGGTAGCGGAGGATATAGGCGCGCGACCACCAGGCGGCATACGCATAGAAGCGCACGTTCTTCGTCGGGTCGAATTTCTTGATCGCCTGCATCAGGCCGACATTGCCTTCCTGAATCAGGTCCATATGGTCGGCGCCGGTGTGGAGATATTCGGAGGCGATGGCGACGGAGACGCGCAAGTTGGCCATGATGAGTTTCACGGCGGCCTCGCGGCTGCCCTGCACATGGTATTCATGGAACAAGAGCAGTTCTTCTTCTTTGGAGAGATAGGGGTAGCGACGGATTTCTGCCAGATACTGCTGGAGAGCCGTGACCGGGACGACGGCATGTTCGCTGGCCGGTTGCCGTCCATCAGCCTGCGGAACATCCAGCACCGCAGGAGCCGTGTCTGTCTCCGCCTCGATCACCTCGTCGTCTGACGGATCGAGAATTTCCGGTTCCAGCACGCCGTCGGTGTCGTCTTCTGATGGTTTGCGACCGCTCATGGGACGCTGACTATAACAGAACCCTTTCACCGGACAAAGGTTGTCCATTCAGGATGCTGAAAAACTCCGCCAGCGGCGTTCTCACCTCGAAAGCATCCTCAACGTACCCCACACGGGGAGAGAGCTGTCTTGGCAGCTCGGGGAGGGCGGGTGAGCACGGCTACGCCTCCGGTGCTTTCATCGGCTGCGGCCTTGCTGGACGAACTTTTTGAGCATCCTCTGAGTAATGGGTTAATCTCTCTTGCCCCGACCGTATCCTCACCCCCTTGGGTTGCGCCGGAGAAAGCGGCTCCCCTATAGTGACCCGTTCTATTTGGAGAACTGCACGTGGCGGATATCTGGCAGATGATACGCGGGGGGCATTGGCCGACGTTGGTCGGAGCCTGGCTGCATCTGACGGTCAGCTTTATGGTGTGGCTGCTGATCGGGGCGT
>JABMDH010000110.1 GCA_015904075.1 Nitrospira sp. | reverse complement strand
TACGCGCTCATCATGTTGGCAACGGCCTTTACCTGGATGATGGGATTGATGGGTTACATTCGCTCTTCAGTCCGTCTTTTCTGGCATGTCAATGAGATTATGCGCGATAACTCACCATGGGCCTATACCCATACGGTGGGTTTTGCGGCGAATATGATTTCTTTCAACGTCTTGTTCTTCTGGGTCAGCATTCTATTTGTGTTCTGGCTCGGTAGCTTGGCAGCCAAGAAGGCCCCGGTTGAGGCAAAGGCGGGTGTGCCTGGCAGTGTGCCGCAACCGGCAGGAAGTCACTAGCTACGTAGGCATTTATAGATATTCGGCAAGCATGAGCTGGCAGGGAGATATCATCGTCCCTGCGTGAGCCGGAGGAGGTCAATACCTTGGGTAATCTGATTAGCGAAGCCCTCTCGATGGGTTGGGTGGCTATCGCCATCCTTGCAGGTTTGCTCGTCTACTTTCAGGTGTCCATCGCCGATCCTGCAGCAAAAAAACGAGCGGTGTTCAAGACTTTTATCGGGATTGCCGCCACGTTTCTGTTGTTCATGGCGATCGCCAACTATAAGAACAATTTCTACGGTGAAAACCGGATGCTGCCTGCATCCCTTGCATTGATTACCGTCACAAGCTTTGTGATGGCGATGTATTTCACCAATCTTGGCGCCTTGCTGAAGATCGGTGGATTCATGTTCTTCGTGGCGGCGTTTCTCTCAGGATATGGCAACTGGCTGCCGCAAGTTGAAGGCGGTTTCCCGCCAAAAGAAGAGAAAGTAACCTGGGATTCCATGACTCCCCAGCAGCTGGCCGATAAAGGCGAGGAGATTATCTTCGGTGGCATCGGAAAGAGCAGTGTGCAGGGAGAGATCGGTAAGGGCCAATGCCCGCTGTGTCACGGTTTTCAGAAGGGCTTCTTGAGCGAACGGGCGCCAAACCTCTATGGGTTGCCTGAGCGAGCGGAGAAGGAACGGTTGGCGGATCCCCGTTACAGCATGAATGCGCCAGCGAAGCGCGACACGGTTGAAAAAGAGTCGTGTCCTGGTTGCGGTACTGGAACAACTGGTCAGGAGTACATCGCTGAGTCGCATGCCTGCCCAAATTGTTATGTCGTGGCTGGGTTCGGGCTGAAGGGATCGAATGATCGGGAAAGCCAAATGCCGAAAATCCACAAGCCGCCGATATCTTTGAGCCTTCCTGAGCTGGCCGCAGTGGATACATGGATGTATCTCCGTGAAGGCAAGGAGCCGCCTTCATATGAAGAGATAATCAAGTCGTATGAGAAATTTGTTCCAGAATCCGATCGTCCGAAGCAACAAGAAGATAAGCCGGCAGGTGGTGCGGCCAGTTCATTGTTGGCAGACGGGTCTGAGCCGGTTGATCAGATTTTTGCCAAGGGACAGTGTGTGTCATGCCATGTGATTCCTGGTATCCCTGGGGCGGTTGGTACGATCGGCCCTAAGCTGGAGGAGGGGACGAATGCTCCGCTTCGTCTGAAGGATCCAGCCTACAAGGGCACGGCCAAGTCTACGCCGGAATATATTATGGAGTCGATCGTGGAACCGAGCGCATACGTCGTGAAGCCGTTCCCCGACAACACGATGCCAAAAGTGTTCGGGCAAAAATTGAGTGCAGGCGCGTTAAAAAAGATTGTGGATTATCTATCGCAAGTGAAAGTGGGCGCACCGCCCCCAAAGATTTCATAGTATTGAGTTATTTATCGCTGTTGCAGAGTAAAGGGAGTAAGCGATGAAAGCATTGATGTCACTCGGTGCCTTGGTCGGAGCCTTAGGGCTTCTGCTGCTTGGAGGGA
>JABMDH010000011.1 GCA_015904075.1 Nitrospira sp. | reverse complement strand
AAAGCGAGGGTGAGTATCTCATCAAGGCGGAATTGCCCGAGGTGAAGAAAGAGGATGTGAAAGTCTCGGTAGAGGACGGCGTGCTGACGCTCTCAGGAGAGCGGCGTCAGGAAAAGGAGGAAAAGGGAAAGAAGTATCATCGAGTCGAACGGTCGTATGGAAGCTTCGTGAGGAGTTTTTCGTTGCCCGAGTCGGTCGATGAGGGCGGGGTCAAGGCCGAATACAAGGACGGCGTGTTAAACTTGCATCTGCCAAAGACCGAAAAGGTGAAACCAAAATCGATCGAAGTGAAAGTGGGATAACGCATCGTCTGCTTCATCGGTAGTCTCAAAGGCCCGCCTCTCGGCGGGCCTTTTTATTTTCCCACACTTCCCACACCGTTTGCGTTTCATCAGGTCTCATTGAGCGTTCACTATTTCCCATTCACCCCGTACGTCTTGCTTTTCATTGCCATCTCTTCATGCCCTTGTACAAGTCGGGGGCCTGAGTTTATCATGGCGCCCGCAGCGGTTGAGAACCTTCATCAGGGAGTGGCGCACATGAAGATAGAGCGAAACGGATCGTCAACGGTGTCTACCAGAATCGAACGGGATACGATGGGAGAGCTGGCTGTTCCGTCTGATGCCTATTACGGCGTGCAGACGGCGCGCGCGATCGAGAATTTTCCGATCAGCCCGCTCCGCATGCCGCGTTCGGTCATCCGGGCGATGGGTATGATCAAACGGGCGGCGGCCAGCGTGAATCAGTCGCTGGGCCTCTTGGATAAGAAACCGGCCGATGCGATCAGAGCGGCTGCCACCGAAGTTGTAGACGGCAAGCTCGATCCCGAATTTCCGGTCGACATTTTTCAAACCGGTTCCGGCACCTCCACGAATATGAATACCAATGAGGTGATCTCCAATCGCGCCACCGAACTACTTGGCGGCACGCGTGGCAGCAAGCTGGTGCATCCGAACGACCATGTGAACCTGGGACAATCCAGCAACGACGTGATTCCGACGGCTATTCATATTGCCGCGTCGGAGCTGATGCAGCAGCAGCTCCTGCCGGCGCTGACCCGCCTGCGCAAGGCCCTGGACCGGAAGGCCAAGGAGTTCGACACGATCGTGAAAATCGGCCGTACCCATTTACAGGATGCGACGCCGGTTCGTCTCGGCCAGGAATTCGGCGGCTATGCGCGCCAGATCGAGCTCGGTATCCAGCGGGTGAAGCGGGCACAAGAAGCGTTGAGCGAAGTGGCGCTTGGCGGGACTGCCGTCGGTACCGGGCTGAACTGCCATCCACAATTCTCAAAAAAAGTCATGGCCATCATTTCGAAAGAAACCGGCTGTTCCTTCAAAGAGGCTAAGAATCATTTCGAGGCACAATCGGCGCAGGATTCCCTGGTCGAAGCGAGCGGTGAGTTACGAACGATTGCTGTGAGCTTGATGAAGATCGCCAACGACGTTCGCTGGCTCGGCTCAGGGCCGCGCTGTGGATTAGGAGAAATCAATCTGCCCGAAACGCAGCCTGGTTCTTCGATCATGCCGGGAAAGGTCAATCCGGTCATTGCCGAATCGGTCACGATGGTCTGTGCGCAGGTGATCGGCAACGACGTGACCGTCACGGTGGGCGGGCAGGCCGCCAACTTCGAACTGATCGTCATGATGCCGGTGATGGCCTATAATCTGTTACAGTCCATCGAACTTCTCGCAGCTGCCTCCAATAATTTCGCGGCGAAGTGCATTGAAGGGATCAAGGCCAACGAAGAACGCTGCAAGAGCTTGATCGAGGAGAGTCTCGCCATGTGCACGGCCCTGGCGCCGGCGATCGGCTACGAAGCGGCGGCAAAACTGGCCAAGGATGCCTACAAATCCGGCAAGACCGTTCGTCAGGTGGCCAAGGAACAAAAAGTCCTGCCGGAGAAGAAGCTCGCCGAACTCCTCGACCCCTGGCGTATGACCGAACCGGGCGGACCGGTAGGGAGTGCGGGGGGCTAGGCCGTATTTCGTCGTTCGTATCTCGTCCTTCGACTCTGCTCAGGACCGTGAGCCTGCCGAACGGTGAAGCGTGAAGCGCAGGACGGAAAGAACGTGGCTGTGTCGAATATTGTTGTGTGCGAGATACGAGATACGCTTCACGAGGAACGATCGTTTAAACCATAGGAACGAATAATCTACAGATGACAGCTTCAACGACTCCAGCTCTCTCCGACGTGGCTCAACTCAAGATCGTGTCCCTCATCGCCAAGGTACTCAATGCCGGAGTTCATCAGGTCGCGGCCGCGGTGGGGCTGCTTGATGAGGGCTCGACGGTTCCGTTCATCGCGCGCTATCGCAAGGAGGCGACCGGCAATCTGGATGATACACAGCTGCGTACGCTGGAAGAGCGCCTGCTCTATCTTCGCGAGTTGGAGGCGCGACGTGCCGCAATATTAGCGTCGATCGAGGAGCAGGGGAAGTTGACGGATGCGTTACGCGACCGTATCGAGGCGGCGGCGACGAAGCAAATCGTGGAAGATTTGTATCTCCCCTTTAAGCCGAAGCGCCGCACCCGCGCGCAGATTGCGCGTGAGGCAGGGCTGGAGCCATTGGCTGATGGCCTGTTGGCCGATCCGACGCTGAATCCCGAGCAAGAGGCGCTCACATATATTCGTGTGGTCCCGGCTGCCGACGGGATCGAGGCGATCAATGTGCCCGATGCCAAAACGGCGTTGGAAGGGGCGCGTGACATTTTCATGGAGCGGTTTGCCGAAACGGCCGAGCTGCTGGCCGATCTGCGGGCACGCCTGTGGGAGCAGGGAGTGCTGACTTCGACGGTGATGAAAGACAAGGAGCAGGCGGAGGAAGAGAAGTTTCGTGATTACTATGCCTATGCGGAAACGATTAAGACTATCCCGTCGCATCGGGCACTCGCGCTGTTCCGGGGCCGTACCCTCGGTGTCTTGAAGTTGGATTTGGGTCTGGGTCTGGGAGAGACGCTTGATGCGGTGGTCCCCCATCCTTGTGTGTCGATGATCGCGGCGCACGCGGGCATTCAGGAGCGAGGCCGGCCGGCGGACACGTGGCTGGCCGCGGTGTGCGACTGGACGTGGCGGGTGAAGATTCACTCCCAGCTTAGTATCGAACTGCTGGTGCAATTGCGTGAAGCGGCTGAAACCGAGGCGATCAAGATTTTTGCCCGCAACCTCCATGAGCTGTTGTTAGCTGCGCCGGCCGGCCCGAAGGCCGTGCTCGGCCTGGATCCAGGCATTCGCACCGGCTGTAAAGTGGCCGTGGTCGATGCAACAGGCAAATTGTTGGATACGGCGACGATCTATCCACACCAGCCCCGCAATGATTGGCAGGGGTCGCTGGAGACGCTTGTGCGTATGGTCATTCAACATGGCGTCGAATTAATTTCGATCGGCAACGGAACGGCGAGTCGCGAGACGGACAAGTTGGCGGTCGAGGTGATCAAGGTGGTGATGGCTCACAAGCCGGAACAGACGATTGCAAAAATTGTAGTCAGTGAAGCGGGGGCATCGGTCTATTCGGCGTCGGCCTTTGCCGCGGCGGAGTTTCCACAGTTAGATGTGAGTGTGCGGGGCGCCGTGTCCATTGCCAGACGATTTCAGGACCCGCGGGCTGAACTGGTCAAGATCGAGCCGAAGGCAATCGGAGTAGGCCAATATCAGCATGATGTGAATCAGCGGGCCTTGGCGCGGTCACTCGATGCCACCGTCGAAGATTGCGTGAATGCCGTCGGTGTGAACGTCAATACGGCGTCGGCGCCCTTGTTAGAACGGGTATCAGGGCTGAACAAGGCGCTGGCCAAAAATATTGTGGACTATCGGGATGCCCATGGGCCGTTTCCAAACCGGATGGCGATTCGAAACGTGCCGCGTCTTGGCGAGAAAACCTTCGAGCAGGCGGCGGGTTTTCTGCGTATTCCCGATGGCGACAATCCCTTGGACCGTTCCGCCGTTCACCCGGAAGCCTATCCGGTCGTTGAACGCATCTTGACGCAACTGAGGACCGCGCTCGACGCGGTCGTCCCGCATCCCTGTGTGTCGATGATCGCGGCTCACGCAGGCATTCAGGACCGAGGCCGGCCAGGCGAGAAGTGGTTGGCTGCAGTGTGTGACTGGACGTGGCGCGTGAAGATCCATTCGCAGCTCAGTATCGAACTGCTGGTGCAATTGCGTGAAGCGGCCGAAGCCGAAGCGATCAAGATTTTTGCCCGCAATCTCCATGAGCTGCTCTTGGCGGCGCCGGCCGGCCCTAAGGCCGTGCTCGGTCTGGATCCCGGCATTCGCACCGGCTGTAAAGTGGCGGTGATCGATGCAACAGGAAAATTGTTGGATACGGCGACGATTTACCCGCACCAGCCTCGCAATGACTGGCAGAGTTCGTTGGAGACGCTGGTGCGGCTTGTGATTCAACATGGCGTGGAATTGATCTCGATCGGCAACGGGACGGCGAGCCGTGAGACGGACAAGTTGGCGGTCGAGGCCATCAAGCTGGTCGCGGCTCACAAGCCGGAACAGAAGATTGCAAAAATTGTGGTCAGCGAAGCAGGGGCATCGGTCTATTCGGCGTCGGCGTTTGCCGCGGCGGAATTTCCACAGTTGGATGTGAGTGTGCGTGGCGCGGTGTCCATTGCCAGACGATTGCAGGACCCGCTGGCCGAGCTGGTCAAGATCGAGCCGAAGGCGATCGGGGTCGGCCAATATCAGCATGACGTGAACCAGCGAGCCTTGGCGCGGTCGCTCGATGCCACGGTCGAAGATTGTGTGAATGCCGTCGGCGTGAACGTGAATACCGCCTCGGCGCCCTTGTTGGAACGGGTGTCGGGTTTGAACAAGGCGTTGGCCAAGAATATTGTGGACTATCGGGATGCGAACGGGCCGTTTCCAAACCGGACGGCGATCCGGAACGTGCCGCGCCTTGGTGAGAAAACCTTCGAGCAGGCGGCGGGGTTTTTGCGCATTCCCGATGGCGATAATCCTTTGGATCGGTCTGCCGTTCATCCGGAGGCGTATCCGGTGGTCGAACGCATTCTGACGCGGCTAGGGACTGGGATTGCCGAGGTGATGCGGCAGCCGGCTGGTTTGAAAGGATTGTCGCCTGCCGACTTTACCGATGAAAAGTTCGGGGTGCCGACGGTGCGGGATATTCTGGCAGAGCTCGAAAAGCCCGGCCGCGACCCGCGTCCGGAATTCAAGACGGCGACCTTCCGGGAGGGCGTCGAAGCCCTGAGTGATTTACAGCCCGGCATGGTGTTAGAGGGAGTGGTGACGAATGTGGCGGCGTTCGGCGCCTTCGTCGATATCGGCGTCCATCAGGACGGGCTTGTCCATGTGTCGGCGTTGGCGAATAAGTTTGTGAAAGATCCCCACGAAGTGGTCAAGCCCGGGCAGGTTGTGAAGGTGAAGGTGCTTGATGTGGATCTCAAGCGCCAGCGCATTTCACTGACGATGCGGATCGATGATGCAGCCGGACGTCCCGTTGCTCCAATACAGTCCGGGAGTGAGGCTGCCCGTGACTCACGTGGGCGTGGACAGTCGGCACCCGGCCAGGCGGCGGTACGAGCGCCCCAGCCGATCGGTGCGATGGCATTGGCGTTGGCGAAGGCCAGGTCTTGACGCAACTGAGGACCGGGATTACTGAGGTGATGCGCCAGCCGGCTGCGTTGAAAGGATTGTCGCCGGCAGACTTTACCGATGAGAAATTCGGCGTGCCGACGGTGCGGGATATTCTGACAGAGCTGGAAAAGCCCGGCCGTGACCCGCGTCCGGAATTCAAGACGGCGACCTTTCGAGAGGGCGTGGAAGCTCTGAGTGATTTGCAGCCCGGCATGGTGTTAGAGGGAGTGGTGACGAATGTGGCGGCGTTCGGCGCCTTTGTCGATATCGGCGTCCATCAGGACGGGCTTGTCCATGTGTCGGCGCTGGCGAATAAGTTTGTGAAAGATCCGCACGAAGTGGTCAAGCCCGGGCAGGTCGTGAAGGTGAAGGTGCTGGATGTAGATCTGAAGCGTCAGCGCATTTCGCTGACGATGCGGATCGAGGATGCAGCCGGCCGTCCGGCGGCTTCGCTACAGTCCGGAAGCGAGGCGGCCCGCGACTCACGCGGGCGTGGGCAATCGTCATCCGGCCACACGGCGGCACGAGCGCCCCAGCCGATCGGCGCCATGGCAATGGCGTTGGCGAAGGCCCGGCAAAAATCATAATTGACGCATGACGAATTTCGTCAGCTACCCTCGCTTCCCCGCAATCTATCTTCTGGTTATGTTCGTCGCAGTTGCGCTAACAGGCTGCGCCACGATAGGGCGTCACTCCGCACAAAACGAAATCGATGTGATGGTCCCCGCGACGGGAACGCGTGGAGGGATCTGCTGTGCCATGGCCAATGGAATATCGAAGCAAGTGACATTGGTGCAAACGGCTGTCGGACTTGTTGGTCGGAATCGAGTTGAAGTAGGGGGGCGTTCCTATACTCCGGATTGTTCGGGCCTTGTCCGGGGCCTGTATGCCACGCAACGTGTCGACTTGTACGATGGATTGGGCGAACTGGACGGCGGCAACGGTGTTGGGCGTATCTACACGCATGTCGTTGAACAGGGACGGATTCATTATGGTCCGACCGTTCATCCTGGGGACCTGGTGTTTTTTCACAATACCTGGGATTTCAATCGCGACGGTTTACCTAATGATCCGCTCACGCATGTGGGCGTGGTGGAGAAGGTGGAACGCGACGGGACGGTGCTCTTCGTGAGTTGGGTCTCAGCCGGAGTCGAACGGTACCGGATGAATCTACATCGTCCGGACATGCACAAGACCGCCGATGGGCGTGTGATCAACGACTATATACGCCGGAAAGGGTCGGGCGATCATCAAGCCACTCGATACCTGACCGGACAACTCTTTGCCGCCTTCGGGACAGTGTTACGGTAAGGTTGTCTGTCCGCATACTCTGTTTGGAGTTCTAAGTTCGTTAACTAATGGATTGGCACTGCACTTGGTAAGGAGATTCTGATATGGCCAGGGCTACGATCTCGCAGGAATTTCAGATTGTGATTCCCAAGGAAGTCCGTGAAAAACTCCGTCTTGTTCCAAGCCAGCGATTGCAAGTGGTGGAAAAGGGTGGAGTCATTACCCTGGTGCCAGAAGTCCCTCTTAAATCTCTGAAGGATACGCTCAAGGGCATGACTACGACGAATCTTCGAGAGAAGAAGGATCGACTGTGAATGTTGTGCTGGATTCCCGCGGGTGGATTGAATTCTTTACAGGTGGACCGCTGGTGGATCGGTATGCCGCGTATCTCACTTCTCGACATCAGCTGATCACCCCGACGATCATTCTGTATGCAGTGTATCAGAAGATAAAGCGAGAACGAGGAGAAGAACCGCGTTATTGTTTGCCGGTCGTCTCAATGCGACGCCGGTCGTTCAATTAACTGAATCAATCGCGTTGTTGGCCGCTGATCTTAGTTTGCGCCATAGTCTCGCGATGGCTGATGCCATTGTTTATGCCACGGCGAAAGATGAGGAGGCTGAGGTAGTGACCGGCGATGCAGATTTAAAGGACCTTCCCGGAGTGGTCTACGTCAAGTAGTACGAGTCGCCCCAGTGATCAATGACCCCGCCATCCAAGAAGTCATCTAAGGCTCCTGCCGAATCATTGATTGACTCATTCAGGGAGAGATTCGCATCCCTCGTTCATCCTGTCTTTTCTACACCGGCCATTCTTCTTCCTTCCAGGCCATGTCCCAGAACATCCATTCATAGCGTGAACTGATGATGAAGGCGTCTTCCATCCGTCGCTTCTCGTCTGTGCCGGCGGTCTTGGCCCACTGATCGACCTTCTTTCGCATCCATTGCTGGACTTCGGCAAACTCAGGGGAGGCATAGAGCATGAGCCAGTCGCGGTAGGGATGGCTCTTGGGTGGCGCGCCTTTTCGTAACAAGGATTGCCCGACGACGCAGTAGATCCAGGCGCAGGGGAGGGCCACAACGAGAATCTCCGCCGCCGATCCGTTCTGTGCCACGGAGAGCATGTGCCTCGTGTAGGCGTAGTTTGTGGGGGCCATCGGGACGGACAACATCTGGTTTGCCGTGAGCTTCCAGCGCTTCCCGTAATTCTCATGCAGGCTGCGTTCGACTACGATGGTGTCTTCCGCCAGTTTGGCAAGGCGCAGAGCGCTCTCGGAGTCCGGGGCTTTCATGGCGCCTGCGGCAAAGACACGTGAAAGATCGCCGAGAAATCTGGCGTCTTGCAAGATGTAATACTTGAACTTCTGTTCAGGCAATGTGCCGTTGCCGAGCGCGACAACGAAGGGATGGCTCAGTTGGGCATCCCAGATGGGCGTTGCAAGTCGTCTCAGGTGTTGTGCGAAGGACATGGTCGATTCCTCAGTAGAAGTGAAAGGTTAAAAGTGAAACGTGTGAAGTGAGGAACGGGATTCACGGAATCAAAAGACCTCTCCTCATGGTTCACTTCTCACGTCTCACGCGCAGGCAGCCAGGGCCTCGGCAAGCGGTTGATGCCATCCAGTGCGGCGACTTTATAACATTCTGCCAGGGTTGGGTAATTGAATACGGTGTCGATGAAGTAATTGATACGGCCGTGGTAGGCCATGACGGCCTGGCCGATATGGATCAGCTCCGTGGCCCCTTCGCCGATGGCATGGACGCCGAGTACTTCATGTGTCTGCCGATGGAACAACAGTTTCAGCATGCCGGTTTCGTCGCCGATCAGCTGGCCGCGCGCAATTTCTTTGTATCGGGCGATGCCGACCCCATAG
>JABMDH010000109.1 GCA_015904075.1 Nitrospira sp. | reverse complement strand
GGTCCGAGTGCTTACTGAAGCGCCGTCGATGCCGGATCGTCCTGTGCCGATCAGGTTTCGGAAGAACGTGCCGACTGCGTGGATTGCCATCACGCTGCGCGAAGGCATGAATCGCCAGGTCCGGCGCATGACGGCTGCGGTAGGGCATCCCACGCTGCGTTTGATTCGAATCGCCATCGGGCCGATTCTGTTGGGTGACCTTCTGCCCGGTCAATGGCGAGACTTGGGACCGGAGGAGATTGCGCAGATTGCTCGTAGGATGGAATGAGAGAGGGAGAAGGAGGTTTCGTCAGAAAAACACCCCTACGGCTCCGGCGATTTCCAATCGGAATCCGCCGTCTCCTTCCTGCGAATTCATCCACAGTTTGCTTGGCACCAGTTGTTTGTTTGCCTAAAATAGCATCGTGACTTCTGATGAACCAGCGGATCGAGGCTCCCGTCGCATCTATACGTTTATCTTGACGGCGCTCTTGCTCCTGTTTTGCGTTCGAGTGTTCGCACAGCTGCTCCAGGCGTGGTACCCTGTGACGTTTCTTCCTCCGTTCGAGGCATGGGAAAGCGGAGCGATGCCGTACCCGTTCTTGGTAGTCTCTCAGGCCGTTATCATCGCGGTCTGTGCCAGAGTGATCTGGCGATTGTATGCCGGGGTGGCTGCACCGTCGCTGAAAACCGGGAAAGTCCTTCTTGGCATAGGTGGGATCTATTGGGGACTCATGTGTATCCGGCTGATCATCGGCCTAACTGTGGCGACGGATCACTTCTGGTTTAGCGCTAGACTGCCTACTGCGTTTCACTTCGTTCTTGCCGGCTTTGTGCTCGTATACGGGTGGTTTCACTACACGGTCTCCGACCGAGTGCAGCCGAGAAGTCTAGAAAAGACGGCATGAAACAGATTCTTCAACACGGGGCCTATCCTGTCATATTGCTCGGTAGTGTGTGGGGTAATGTGAGGCTCATGGAAGCAGGAGCCGGATTTCTCCTCTCGACGTATCTGCCGGTTACCATTGGCTCATTGTTGATCATCTGGCTCGAGCTGCAGATGCCCTATCGGGCTTCGTGGAAACCTTCAGGGAAGGATGTTGCCGAAGACTCGATGTTTCTCGCCCTCGTGCATGTCGTGTGGCCGAAACTACTCGCCATCGGGGTTGCCTATCTGTTGTTCGATATCTGGAGTGGCCAGGAGTGGCCTATCTACCGGTGGTGGCCTCGTGAATGGCCCGTCCCAGTGCAAACCATCATGATGGCACTGATTGTCGATAGCACGCGGTATTGGTTGCACCGGCTCAGCCATGAATGGGCGCCGTTGTGGCGCTTCCACGCTGTGCATCACTCACCGCATCGGCTCTATACACTGAATGTTGGCCGTTTTCATCCGGTCGACAAAGGACTGCAATTCCTGCTCGACTCGCTGCCGTTCATCGTCATGGGGGCTCCGCCGGCTGTCCTCAGCCTCTACTTCGTGTTCTACGCTGTGAATGGGTTTTTTCAGCATTCCAATGTCGACGTGAAGCTGGGCTGGCTCAACTACTTGATGAGCGGCCCTGAGCTGCACCGCTGGCACCATTCCATGCGTACGCAGGAGTCCAACAACAATTACGGGAATCATCTTATTGTTTGGGATTGGCTCTTCGGGACTCGCTATCTGCCCTCGGATCGTGAGGTCGAGGCGCTGGGGCTTATCAACCGCCAGTACCCTACTGGCTTCACGCAACAGATGGCTGCGCCGTTTCATCCTGGATTAGACAAAGCGGCTGTGTGACGATGTATGCCTGAGCACGGTGATCACTCTACCATTGAGGCGGCCATGCGCCTCATTCGCGATCGGGAATGGCTTCCGTTGCTGACGCACTCGGAGCGGCCCGATGCCGTTCAACGCCAACTCCTGTCGACCATTCTCTTCTTGCAACGGGACACCAGATTCGGGCGACGCTACGGGTTTGCGTCGCTCCGGTCCTACGAAGACTTTGTCCGGGCAGTGCCAGTACTCGGCTATGAGGATCTCCGCCAGG
>JABMDH010000108.1 GCA_015904075.1 Nitrospira sp. | reverse complement strand
TCATGAGGAGAGCGGACGAATGATCGAAATCTATACGGATGGCGCCTGTAGCGGAAATCCCGGTCCCGGGGGGTGGGGCGCCTTGCTGCGTATCGGCGGCGCTGAAACGGAACTCTGCGGCGGGGAGCCGGCGACGACGAACAACCGTATGGAGTTGCTCGCCGTGATCGAGGCGTTGCAATCGCTTGCAGAGCCGGTGGAGGCGCGCGTCTATACCGATTCGCAGTATGTCCAGAAGGGCATCAGCGAATGGATTCATAACTGGAAGAAACGCGGCTGGAAAACCTCCACGAAGGAACCGGTCAAGAACGAAGATTTGTGGCGCCGCCTCGATGCGCTGGCTTCCGGCCACAGGCTCGACTGGCGCTGGGTCAAGGGCCATGCCGGCCATCCTGATAACGAACGGGTGGACGCGCTGGCGCGCGCCGGTCTCGAACAGTCGCGCCGCACCGGGAAAAAAGTCGGTGGGCCGTCTGCCGCTACCGCTCCGGTCAGCATTCCTGTCAAAGAATCGAGCGCGAGGATCAAAACTCGCCCCATCCTCGATATTCAACATGCCACAGTCTATCGGGGTGATACCTGTGTCTTTTCTGATTTCTCCTTTGCGCTGCACGAGGGGGAACATGCGGCGATCGTCGGGCCCAACGGGGCGGGCAAATCGACATTGCTCAAGCTCTTAGCGGGGGGCGTCCATCCGTTGCCGAAGGATGAAACCAGGCTCAGCCTGTTCGGTGAGGAAGGCGGGAACGTCTGGGAGGTGCGAAAGCGCCTCGGGATTGTGTCGCACGATCTCCAGCGGGACTATTTGATTTGCGCCGAGGGCGTGAACGTCATCCTGTCAGGCTATTACGCGAGTAACGACACCTATGAGTATCAGGAGTTCAGCGAGGCGCAGAACGCACGGGCGCGTGAGATCATGCAGGAGCTGGGGATCGAGTCGCTGGCCGGCCGCCGCTTCGGGCACCTCTCAACCGGCGAGCAGCGCCGCTTTCTCCTGGGCCGTGCGTTGGTGCATGACCCTTCCGTGCTGGTTCTGGATGAACCGACGAGCGGACTCGATTTGAAAGCCTGTTTCCAATATCTGGATCTCTTGCGCGCGCAGATTCGCAAAGGAAAGACGGTGCTGCTCGTCACGCATCATCTGCATGAAATTCCGCCGGAGATTGAGCGGGTGGTCAAGGACTACCTCCACTATCGACGAGACACGCAGCCGCTCGCGATGCCGAGTGCCGGTTGTGTGTTCAAGAATCCTCCGAACGATTCAGCCGGCCGACTGATCGAGGCGGTGGGCCTGAAGGGTGCCCGCGTCGGCGACGCGGAAGTCTCCACGAAGCATGCCAACTTTATGGTGAACCGGGGGCAGGCTCGCGCAGCAGACGTGATTGCGTTGATTGGGAAGGTTCGCAGCGCCATTCGCCGTCGGGCAGGTGTGCGGTTAGACCTTGAACTCAAAATCGTCGGGGAGGCGTAGCGGTATGAGCGAGCCTCGTCTGAGCGGGCGACCCCTTCTGACCCATGCCCGCATTGGAGTGCTGATGGGGGGGCAATCGGCCGAGCGCGAGGTCTCGCTTCGGACCGGCGCCGCCGTGCATCGGTCGCTGGTGCGCCGGGGCTACGATGCGGTGACCATCGATGTCGGACCGACGCTCGCGCGGGACTTGCACGACCAAAAGATCGCCCTGGCGTTTCTGGCCTTGCATGGTCCAGGCGGGGAAGATGGCGCGATTCAAGGATGTCTGGAAACGCTGGGCATTCCCTACACCGGCTCCGGCATCCAGGCCAGCGCGGTCGGCATGCATAAAGTGACGACAAAAACACTCTTGGCCGCGGCGGGCATTCCTGTGCCGGCCGGCACAGTCGTCAAGCGCGGGAAGAAGGTCTCACCGGCCAGTCTGTTGCGTGCGGAAAAATTGCGCTGGCCCGTGGTGGTGAAGCCGGCGTCGCAAGGGTCCACGATCGGCGTCACGATCGTGCGGAAGCCCGCGCAGTGGCGCGAGGCGCTGGCCTTGGCCCATCGCTACGATATGGATGCGCTGGTCGAGGCCTATATTCCCGGGCATGAGGTCACCGTGTCGATCATCGGGCGGCAGCAGGCGTCCCCCTTGGTGCTTCCCGCCGTGGAAATTGTGGCGCCTGGCGGGTTCTATGATTTTTCGGCGAAGTATGAAAAAGGGAAAACGCAATATCTCTGTCCCGCGCCA
>JABMDH010000107.1 GCA_015904075.1 Nitrospira sp. | reverse complement strand
ATCAGCGTGCTCTGGAGCGGATTCTTATGGCCCTGGATCTATGAAAAAACCGGCAGTCTCATCCCGGGCATGATCGCACATGCAATGAACAACCTATTGGTGAGTCTCACCGTGATGGCGCTGCTCAGATAGAAACAGGATGGTGAAAATGCCTTCCAGCTTCGTTCTCAGCTTGAGGGAATCCTCAACGTACCCCAGAGGGTACGCCTCCGGTTCCCTCTCGCCTCGGGCCTTGCTGGAAGCCATTTTGACCATCCTGCGCCTCTCCCTCGTCCACTGATTTGAGCAACGCCAGGCTTTCGTACAGGTTTGGATATTTGAGGACATAACCTAGCTCTGTTCGAAGCTTGGCATTACTAATTTGTTTCCCTATTGGTTGGTGATCTGTTGTTGCAGAAGCGGTCACTCCCCATCGCTGTTGCGCAGTAACGCAGATCTCCATCCACGTACGTGGCGTTCCATCACTGACGTTGTACACCTCCCCGGACACACCTCGTTCCAATGCAGTAAGGCAAATTTCAGCCAGGTCTTCGACGTGAATCAGATTCACGTATTTGCGTGAAAGACCGACGCGGCCCTTCTTGATCCAGTCGAGCGGATTACGGCCTGCCCCATAGATGCCGGCCACGCGTAGCAGAACCGCGCCATGTTTCTCCCGCAAGTACTCTTCGCCCTGCACGCGCAATTTCCTGCGATCGACCGGCGCGGCTTCATCCGTCCAGGGTGGGGGATCAGTCTCCGTATCGCCGGCTCCATAGGCCGATGTGCTCCCGAGCACCACGAGCCGGCGGGACGAGACACCCAGTCCCTCGGCAAAGTCTTGAACCAGTTCTGCCGGCTCGGCAGGAAAGCACCAGAGCAGATCACCGTCCGGGGGAATGTTCTGCCAGGTTGTGCGATCGCTGAGATCGAATTGTACCCGGCTGTTTGGTGAAAAGGAGGCCAGATGATGGTCAGGATTGCGGCTGGTTGCCAGGACGCGGTCATACCGGCGCTCAGCAAGTGGCAGTGCAACGCGAGCGGTATAACCTGAGCCAAGAATGACGAGGGATCTAGACAAGCGGAATACACTCCAATTGAATGGGCAGTGTGCCAGCGAACGCAAGGCAGTGTCCATCGAAATCACTGCACCCCATCGCTCACTGTGTGGTAACAACTGGAGCGACCAAAGATCACTGCATCATGACCACACGCACCGCAAGAGATCACGGAGTCATTGTTCTACGCATTCCAGAATGATATAGAATCAAACGGATATGACCCGCAAGGCGATCATGAAAAGACGAAGACCATCATGGTTCGCACTGTCGATATGTGTGCTGCTCGCCGGCAGTGGATGTGGAGAGGACGGCGGAGGCGGCGGGGGATTTGGCGCCATTGGGGGAGTCGGGACCACGTCGATCGTCTATGTCGCAAATCGTGGATCTGATGATGTCTCCGGGTATTCAATCAATCCGTCCGCTGGAACACTTGTCGCGATTGCCGGATCGCCCTTTACTCAGATTGCGGATCCATCGGCCATCGCCGTGTCCTCCAATGGTTTCTTTGCCTTTGTGACGAACGCCGGGGCCAGCAATACCGTCACGGCATTTCGAGTGGCAACTGATGGCAGACTCTTACGCGTGCCATCTACCCAAGTCACTCCCAATCCGGCCCCGGTCGACATGGATCCTGTCGCACTCGCTATCTCGCCGAACAATCAGTTCTTGTACGTGGCCAATCGAGGCTCCGACACCGTGTCGGCATTTTCAATCGAGGATGCTGGCGCGCTCACGTTAGTACCTCAGACAGGGGCCTCCGCCAATCCCATTCCAGTCCAAGGGGATGCTCCTGCCGGCATGGCGATTTCCCCTAACGGTCAATTTCTCTATATGTCCAGCAGTACATCCAATGTCATCACGGTGTTTCAGATCGGAGCAAGCGGGCTCCTTGTATCTCTCGGCATACGGCAT
>JABMDH010000106.1 GCA_015904075.1 Nitrospira sp. | reverse complement strand
GGATCCAGCGGCCGGAAGCTCCACACTGCCGGTTTATTCGAGCACACGACGATCCAACTCACGACGGGCAATCTGATATTGCTCATCGGTCAACACGCCGTTCTTGTGATCCAGCGCCAACTCAACAAACTGCTGCCGATACACAGACAACCGTTTCTCCTGTTCCCCTGCCGCGACAGTGTGTGTAGGACGCAATACCGGCCAGAGCAGTAGACCAAGAGTGCCGATCATCAAACCGGAGGCCACGAGCCAGAATGTCACGATCATGGGTGTTTGGCTCCATCAGACAATAGCTGTTCGACTCGTTGATGGTCGGCTTCAGAAACAATCACTTCAGGAAGCGTGTTCTGCCTCCGCCGGACTGCCAGAACCAATGCCGTGCCTGCAATGGCAAGGAGAAGAAACGGCCCGATCCAGAGCAACGTCGTCGTGGCTCGTAACGGAGGCCGATACAAGACGAAATCACCGTAGCGTTCGACAAGGAAATCGATGATCTCCTGATCACTCATGTTTTTCGCGATCATCTCGCGCACTTCCCGACGCAGATCCTCCGCCAACGGCGCATTGGAATCCGCCAGCGTTTGGTTTTGGCAGACCAGGCAACGCAATTCGACCGCAAGAGCCTTGAGCCGGGCCTCAGCTTGCGGATTCTCCGCCAACGGCCGCGCTTCTTGAGCAGCCACCAGGCCGGGAATCGTCATCACAAACATCAACGTCCAAATACGAATCATTGGTTCTGCAGCTCCCGCACAAGAGGAAGAATTTTCTTTTCCAGGACATCCTGATCCACCGGCCCGATCTGCTTATACCGAATCTTCCCTGCCTTATCGATCACGTAGGTCTCCGGAACTCCGTAGACGCCATAATTGATGCCGACCCGGCCGGCTTCGTCGACGGCGACCAATTGATATGGATTACCCCACCGCCGCAACCAGGTGAGCGCTTCCTCCCGGGTGTCCTTATAATCCGCTCCGTAGATCGGAACTTCGCCGGATTTTGCTATTTGCATCAGCACCGGGTGCTCTTCTTTACACCCGTTGCACCAGGAGGCCCAGAAGTTCAGCAGCCAGACTTTCCCCGCCAGCTCTTTCGGCGAAAAGACCTTGTCGGACTCATGCAACTGAGGCAGTGAGAAATCAGGGGCGGTTTTCCCTACAAGCGGAGACGGGACTTCGCGTGGATTCAAGGTCAATCCGACCGCGAGGAATCCCACCATCACCGCAAAGGTCGCAAGCGGGAGTAAGAAGCGCTTCATACAATCGGCGCTCCGACCGGTTGAGATACGGCAGGCGCCGCCTCTTGCTCACGGCGCCACGCAAGGCGATAGCGGCGATCGGTGATCGCCAATACTCCTCCTAATGCCATGATCAAGCAGCCGCCCCAGATCCAGTCGATAAACGGTTTGTGATAGAGCCGCACACTCCAGGCGCCCGCCTCGAGTGGTTCCCCCAACGACACATACAAATCCCGTAACAAGCCGGAGTCGATCGCGGCTTCCGTCATGGTCTGGCTCTGCACCATATACCGGCGTTTTTCCGGATACATGATCGTCACCTCACGGCCATCCTTCGTCACACGAAAGGTGCCGCGTGCCGCAATATAGTTCGGTCCCACAAAATCCTTCGCGCCATCGAACTGAAACGTATAGCCGCCGATCGTGGCGGATTCGCCCACATTCATCCGCAGATCTTGCTCGACCTCAAACCCTTTCACCATCGTCACTCCGACGATGAAGACGGCAATCCCGCAATGCGCCAGGATCATGCCCCAATAGGAACGCGGAACGGATGCGAGACGGCTGAGCAGACCGGCGCCTTCAAGATGAGTGAGCCGTTCACGGACATTGATCACCGCCGTCGTCACAATCCATAGGGCCAATAACAGACCGAGACTCAGGAGCGGCGTCCATTTACCCAGCACGAACGGCAACAGCACTGCCGTGACGACGCTGGCTCCAAACGCCCAACGCAATTGCATCGCCAGGCTCGGCAAACTCGCTTTCTTCCACTGCGCCAGCGGACCAATCCCCATCAGAAAAATTGCGGGTGTCATGAGCGGAACAAAGACCGTATCGAAGTAGGGGGGCCCGACGGAGATCTTGCCTAATCCCAACGCATCCAGAAACAGCGGATACAACGTCCCCAATAACACCGATCCCATCGCGACGACCAAGAGGACATTATTGGCCAGGAGCATCGCTTCACGCGAGACCAGATCGAACCCGCCGCCCAGACCCACACGCGGCGCACGCCACGCATACAGCAACAATGATCCGCCGATGACCACCGCGAGAAAGACAAGAATAAACAGCCCGCGCTTCGGGTCAGTCGCGAAGGCATGGACCGAGGTCAAGACACCGGACCGTACTAAAAAGGTGCCGAGCAAGCTGAGCGAGAAGGCAAGAATCGCCAGCAAGACCGTCCAGACCTTGAACCCGCCTCGCTTGTCAGTCACGGCAAGCGAGTGCATCAGCGCGGTTCCGGCCAGCCAGGGCATGAAGGACGCGTTTTCAACCGGGTCCCAGAACCACCACCCGCCCCAGCCCAACTCGTAATAGGCCCATCCGCTGCCTAACGCGATCCCGACCGTCAAGAAGCACCAGGCGACGGTTGTCCAGGGACGGGACCAGCGGGCCCAGGCTGCATCCAGATTGCCGCCCAGCAACGCGGCAATGGCAAAGGCAAACGCGACAGAAAATCCTACGTATCCCATGTAGAGCATCGGCGGATGCATGACCATGCCGGGATCCTGGAGCAACGGATTGAGATCGCGGCCATCAGACGCGGCAGGAATCAACCGCTCGAAGGGGTTCGAGACCGTCAACATGAACAAGAGAAACCCCAGGCTCACCAAGCCCATCACCCCGAGAATGCGCGCCCGCATCGCTTCCGGAAGATGTTTCGAGAAGAGCGTGACCGCCATCATCCAGAGCGTCAGGATAAAGGTCCACAAGAGGAGTGAGCCTTCATGGGCTCCCCAAATAGCAGCCAGACGATAATGGAGCGGTAACTTTGAATTGGCGTTCGCCGCAACATACAGCACCGAAAAGTCTTTCTGGGCAAATGCATAGCCCAGACAGCAGAAGGCAATGAGTACCAGCAGAAACTGCCCGCGTGCAGCGGGTTTCGCGACCGCCATCAGTGACGCGTTGCCGGATGCCGCCCCGTAAATCGGGACGGTCCCCTGCACGGCTGCGACACAGAGCGCCAGGATCAATGCAAACTGGCCGATTTCAGGAATCATGCAGGTATATCCTCTATCTCTCCTACGGAGTGACTACAAGCGTCTTGCTGCTCTGCTTTCCGGCCGCTTTGGCCTTGGCCATCGCCTCAGCGGCTTCCGGCGGCATATAGTTCTCGTCGTGCTTGGCGAGCACTTCACTAGCCACGAAGGTCCCCTCCGACGAGAGCCTCCCCTGCGCGACCGCACCCTTCCCTTCTTTAAACAGATCCGGGAGGATGCCCTTATACGTGACCGGGACGCGTTTTACCGTGTCACTCATCACGAAATGGACGGTCAAACCGTCATTCTCACGTGTCAGCGTCCCGGCTTCGACCATTCCCCCGATGCGAAAGCTTTGCCCTTTCGGCACTTCGCCATTGGCCACCTGCGTGGGCGTAAAGAAAAACACGAGGTTGCTGTTGAACGCGTTCAGCACTAAGGCCGATGCAATCCCCAGCGCCACCAAGCCGAGACCAATCATGGAAAATCGTTTTTGCCGCGGCGTCATAATGCCACTCCCGCGGAGGCAACCGATTGATTCAGTGCAGTGCGAGCCGCCGCATGCCGCCGACGGAGGATCAGAACTTCCCAGATCATACAGAACGCCGTCACCCCGAATGACGGCCAGACATAGACTCCATACCCGCCCATCGCAAGAAACTCATTGAGGCTGTTCCACTGCATCAGGAGACCCTCTCTATCTGCACCCAGGAAGCGTGCCGTTCACGTTCAAGAATGATACACCGGACACGCATCAGCGTGACCGCGACGCTATACAGCCAAAAGCCCAGCGCCATGATACCCATCGCCGCCAGCATCGTCGCCGCCATCTTGGGCGCGGCGGTCACGCTGATCGAGGCACCCTGGTGCAGGGTGTTCCACCAGCGCACGGAAAAATAAATAATCGGCACATTAACGACACCGACCAACGCCAGCACGGCACTCGCTCGGTCGGCACGACGGAGATCGTCGATCGAGGCATGGAGCAGCATGACGCCGGCATACTGGAACAGCAAAATCAGCTCAGAAGTGAGGCGGGCGTCCCAGACCCACCAGGCTCCCCACGTCGGCTTCCCCCAGAACGCTCCGGTAAAGAGGGCGAGGAATGTGAACAGCGCCCCGGTCGGCGCGATGGCCTGAGCCATCATAAAGGACGGCCGCGCCTTCAAACCCAGCCCCACCGCCGCCCATCCGGCCATGACGACGTAGAGAAACATGGACATCCACGCCGCCGGCACATGGACGAAAATAATGCGATACGAATCGACTTGCTGAAAATCGGTCTGGGCAACCAGAAACCCCATATAGAGCCCTGCCGCCAGGCAGACCATTGATACACAGGCAAACCAGGGAATCAGCTTACCGGCGAGCGGATAGAACGCCTGCGGCGAGGACCATTGGAACCAGTTCATACGATCTGTCTTCATGCTCTCCGATCCTATTCGACCGCAATGCGTAAGGCGGCTGCGGTCGCCCAAGGGGCAAACGGAACGGCCAGAACCACACAGGCCCCGAGCAGCGAGAGATGCCCTTCTGCTCCCATACCGGACTCACTGCTTGCCACAGCCCCCGCTCCGAAAATCAGCACGGGGATGAAGAGGGGAAGCACCAGCAACGCGCTCAACAGATTTCCCCCCCGAATACCTAACGTGAGTGCCGCCCCGATCGAACCCACCAGGCTCAAGGTGGGAGTGCCGAGCAAGAGGGAGAAGGTCAAGATCGCGATGGCGCCGCCGCTCAAGCCGAATTGGAGGCCGATCAACGGCGACAACACGACCACCGGCAATCCCGACACCAGCCAATGGGCTGCGATTTTCCCCAACACGAGCGCCGCCAACGGATGAGGCGTCAGCAGCATCTGTTCCAATGTGCCGTCCTGATAATCGGTCGCGAACAACCGGCCGAGCGACAGGAAGCAGGAGAGTAGCGCCGCAATCCACAACACTCCCGGCGCAATCGTCCGCAACACGGCTGGCTCGGGTCCGACACCCAACGGGAACAGGGTAGCCACAATCACGAAGAACAGCAGCGTCGTGGCGATATCGGCTCGGCGGCGCCAGGTGAGCAGAAGATCGCGCTGGATAAGACCGAAGACCGCCCCGGCTACGCCCCCTTGCATCATTCGCCGAGCCTGAGCTGCTGAACAGTTGATGGATCGAGACCCATAGCTTGATGCGTCGCCGCCACTACAATGCCTCCCCGTTCGACCTGCCGCTGCAATCGCTCCCGAAGCAGTTGAGAGGATCGCGCATCAAGTGCCGTGAATGGCTCATCCAGCACCCACAGCGGCTGATCGCTACACCAGAGACGGGCCAGTGCCACTCGACGCTGCTGGCCTTCAGAAAGCACTCTGGTCGGCAGCCGGTAACAGACTGGCTCGACGCCGATCGCCTCAAGGGCGGCACGCGCCAGCGCGGTGGTCACCGGATGGCCGCTCATCTGCATAGCCGCTTGAATATTCTCCATTGGAGTGAGGTCATCTTTCAGCCCGCTGCGATGACCAATGTAGATTAAACCGGCGGTGAATGTCTCCCGCTGCTCTGTGATGGATCGCCCATGCCAGCGGATCGTGCCCTGATCAGGAGGCGTCAGACAGCAGATCGCCCTCAGCAGCGTCGTTTTCCCGGATCCATTCGATCCTTCAATCGACAGCAGTCGCCCGGCCGGCACCGAGACATTGACCTGCCCAAAGAGCTTCCGGTCTCCACGATGACAACTGAGGTCATGAAGGTCCAGCATGGTTAAGAAAAATCCCAGCGCAGGCCGAGGAAAAAGAATTCCCGCGTCGTAGAGTCTTTTTGCGATGGACTATTGGACAATGTTTTTTCGACTCCGCCCGATCCCTCAAGCGTCCAGCTATTGAAAAACCGATAATCGAGTCGAATGGTCGGTGTCACCCGGTACAAATCGACGTTGAGATTGTCCTTTTGGTGGTACAAGAGCACGAACGTGTCGAATTGCAACTGTGGAGTCAAGCGTGCCAGCGTATTGAGTGAAAGAGACTCCCCGTTATAGGCAGGACTCGTAATGTAGCTGGCATTCGCGACGAACGTCGTATTCTCGAACGGGAAGTTCGCCCCGATCGCTTGCGCCGTATATGTATAGATATTGCCAGTACCAGGCTGCGCTTGCAAGGAACAAGCGGCATCACTCGTCGCGTTGGGGTTGAGAAACAGCGTACTGGTTCCTGGAAGAATGACCAAGCAATTGGTCTGCCCCGTGCCTGAAATTCGGTTCAGCCGAACGTCTCCACCGATTTGCCAGTCTTTACTCACTGCATGCAGGACGCCGACCAGAAATAAATTACTGGTCGCGGTCACCGCCTTGGCTTGTTCACGTAAGAGATCGGCATTGGCGGGAGTAATATTTTCAAGTTGGGCATTAGGGGTCCCGAAGAGCGCGTTCGTTGTCTGCAAATAGGGCGTGCGCCGGTGGTCGGCCAAGAACGTGAAGGTCGTTCCCTCGGTGACCCACGTTCCATTGAGCATCGCCACATTGAGAACGTTGTACGATATATCGTAATCGACCAGTCCGAAGGCGTTTTTTCCGTTTTCGGCATACCGTAGCTCGGTCCCCACCGCTCGACGATCGATGACGCCGTTCACCATTTGATTAATGTAGTAGGCGTTTCCACTCCAGGCCTTAGCGACAGGGCCAATGTCGACATTGACTCCATAGAAATATCGCTTGAGATCGGCCCGGAAATTCCTGGGATCGTCAGGAACGTAATTCGATGCCAAGCTGAATTGCCTGGGCTGCCCGGCAAGGAGATTCACATTCAGAAACTGTGGGACTGCCGTGTACCGGAACCACACCCCGTCGAACCGGAAGTCCAACACACCTCCGGTGTTCCCGGGCTGACGCCCGACGCGAACGAAATAGGAATCCTGGCTGGAATGTTCCAAGTACAGCGCTCGAAGGCGGCTGATGTTGCGCCTGATCTCTGTATCCGCCATAAGATCGTAGGTCTGCGTACCGCGCACCACGAACTTCGTATCGTATTCGTCCTTCCGATATCGCCCGGTAACATCGAACGCCGATTGTAGCAACGACTGATCCTGATTATTAAACTTCGTCGTAGCGTTCGACACTTTGTCGGTAATTTTCGTCTGGGAGTACCCGCCGTAATAGTATTGATACACACTCCCATAGACCTTCGTCTCATCGATTTTCTTCGCCGGCTTTTTCACCTTTCCCTGGGCAATGGCCGTCTTCAAGTCCGCGACCTTGGCCAAGCGCTGCCGCACGCGCGCAGCTCCTTCCCCATCCGGATAAATCTTGAGGTAGTGCTCATATTCCGCCTTGGCCTTGTCGATGTCGCCGGCACCCTCTCTGGCCAGACCGATCATCTCTTGCGCCTCACGGGACTGCTTGTTCGGAGGCAGATTAAGTGCCGCGTTAAAGATCAACACTGCTTTTTCACCCTCCTCAGCCGTCAGTGCTGCGCGCCCGATCTCCATGAGATCCGTGGCATATCGTTCGATATCCATGCCGGGCGTGAACGGCGGAACATCAAAGGATTGTCCTGCGCCCTTCGCCGCAGGCGGCTTCGGGACAGCAGGTCCTTTCACTTCGGCCGGGGGAACCACTGAGATACCGGGCTTATCCAGCTTCACGGCAATCACAATGCGGCTGCTGCTCCGGATATCCCGCTGGCTCACTCGAAATCGGACCGGCCGTTCGAACTTGATCGAGAGTCCATTGGTGGCTTGGTCGGGAAAGGTCACTTGAAATTTCGGCACGAGATCGCTCGGAGGAGATGCCGCGAGCTCTCGCGCAAAACGACGGGATCGGTCGAGGTCGGGAAAGTCTAAAAAGATTCTGATGAGATCACCTTTTTCAGAAGGCGTATGCCTCAGGTACAACGCTCGGGCGTTAAAGACGATATGAATCTCGGCCACACCCGGCGTCTCGACGATCTCGATGCGGTCAAGAACCTGAGCAGATACGGAGCCCGGCCCTGCGAGAGCCACGAGAAAGAGGAGTCCCCCAAGAAGGGCAGTCCCCATCGCATGGCGCAACCAGATTATAGAACTTGCTCGCAACGTACGCTCCCATAGGATGTGAATATTGGAAACAGAAGGCCCTTACCGACAACAGGCAAGGACCTTCCGCTGACTTAGACGCTGCCGGCTGGCCGGTGCAGACTGTAGCTGGTCACGTGAGTTTCGAATGCCGACTCATCATCGACTTCCCCACACATCCCACATACAATTCACCGCAGGAATCCCTTGCGCTGCCATATTCCACCAAGTATTCCGCTTGAACTACAATGCGATGTCACCAACTTCATCGCTTAGTCCCAGCTGCGACCGGGCCTATGACAGCCGGAATTATCACAAGAGTTTGGCGCAGCCCTATTGCCAGAATGGTTCGACGGCCTGGTGCCCTGTACCCCCGAGTAGCTCATGCCACGCTCATGACAGGTATTGCACTGTCCTGGCGTCGCCGTCACCGAGGTATGGTATCTCGCTCCGGAAAATGACGTCGTGTTCTTGTGGCACACATCACATGACTGCGTGCTTGGAATATGCTTCACCGGCTTCCCCGTAACTCCATTCGTGCCGTTGTGGCAGGTGGCGCAAGTCCCTGGCGTCACCCCCGTATGACTGAACGTCGCCGGGATCCAGGCAGTGGTGCTGTGACAACTGTTACAGGCAGCTGTCGGGTTGGTTCCGCCTTTGTGGCCGGCAGGAATGCCGCGCGCGATCGTGGTGTTGTGACAATTGGCACACGGCGTCGCGGTTACTACCGTATGGTTCATCGTCGCCGGGACCCAGCCAGTCGTCCGATGGCAACTATCGCAGGCAACAGCCCGGTTGGTCCCGCCCTTGTGGTTCGCTGGGATGCCGGTCGCCGTCACCCCGTGACACGTCTGACAGGTGCCCGGGGTCACA
>JABMDH010000105.1 GCA_015904075.1 Nitrospira sp. | reverse complement strand
CCTCCGTCATCATTACCGCAGTGTCAGACGATCAGGCTATGCGAGCAATCTTCGCCGAGCAGGACGAGACCTCCCTGCTGACCCATGCACACAACCGCCTATTCATCAATTGCGCGACGCTGTCACCGGACGTTCATCGTGACATCGAGCAGCTGGTCACGGCGCGCGGCGGAACCAGCATAGAAACCTGTATGGCCGGCAGCATCACCCAGTCGCGCCACGGCACGCTCTACCTCATGTGCGGCGGCACACGGGACGCCTTCGACCGGGCCAGGCCGATCCTCGACGCCATGGGCACGACCGTCCGCTATATCGGCCCCGCAGGAAAAGCAGCGGCAGTGAAGGCCCTCGTCAATATGGTGATGAACAGCAACACTGCCGCGTTAGCCGAAGGATTGGGGCTGGGCGAGGCCCTGGAAATCGATCTGACCCTGCTCCGAGAAGTGTTCAGCCAAACCGGTGCGGCTTCGCGAGTACTGGAAACCGACGGAGAAGACATGCAGCACCGGGCGCACGAGTGCTACTTTTCAGCCGCTCACGCCGCAAAAGATTCTGCGATCGCGCTCGATTTAGCAAAGGAGACCGGACTCTCGCTCCCGGTCGCTCAGGCCACGCTCAGTCAGTATCGGCGGCTCATTCAAACAGGCAAGGGTGAGCTGGATAAGTCGGCAGTGTCTGAACTGACGTTCAAAGATCGAATGGGGCGGTCACCGGGCTATCCGGGGTAGATCGGTACCGCACGGCCTGGGGATGGCAGATCAGCGAGTCACTCAGGCAAAGAATCGCCGAACCCGTTCCACCGGCACACACCCGACAAGAAGATCACCCTGCCGCGAGACAATCAAGGGAACACCGGCCTGTCCTGTTTCGTGCCACGCTGCCTCCCACTCTTGAGAAATCCTATGGCGAGTCTCATCCTGATCGTTGGGAAGCGTGACGCCTGAAAGCCGGCTTAAGACCAGCGGATCAGAAATATCCTGCCCCTCGCGCCAGAAGGCGCGGTAGACCTGGCGAACGAATGCCATTCCCTGCGCGCGATCTCTGCGTAGTAATTCAACTGCCTGCACGATAGCCGGCAACGTATTCGGCTTCCCGGGCGGCAATGCAATCGGCACCTCCGGCGCCAACCGCTGCACGACCGACACCTCATGCCGCAGTTCCGCGCCCAACGACCCGCTCCAGGGTTTCATGGGGCGAGGTAAATGCGGTGCATGTTGCACCCCGCGCCATTCGCAACGCTCAATCACATTCAGATCATGCAACCGTTCATGCAATGCGTAGCAAAAGGGACAGTTAAAATCGCTGTACAGCAGAAAGGCAGCCGCTTCGCAATCGTGATCCATACCGCAACTCTACCCAATCTTGAAAATGGAATCCACCGCTAATTCTGCTGCAAGACGGACACAGCCTTTTGTCAAACCGTCGCGCGGGCCAGGCATAGACGGCACAGCATCGTATCTGCTGGATCCTATCGGTTGTTGACAGTCCTCTTCGACTGAAGCCTGCACGTTTCTGCTACACTTCAACCAGTTGAAGACTCAAGTTCCTGGTCGAATAGCCGATAGAGTCTTCGATCGCGTGAAAAGGGCAAACCACCTGAGAAGGTGGGACGCAAAGCCAAGGGACCTAAACAGGGACGAGGTATGTTCCAGGGTCAGCCTAGCCGCCACAATGCAGACTCCCACACTCGTGCCGGCGGCACGGTATCCCCCAGCCTCTTCCTTTCAGGGCGACAAGCGATCGCTCGCCATATGTTGAAGGGAGGCGCCACATGATATCCGCTATCCATACCGCCCTTTCCGGGCTGACCGCCTATGCGAAACAGATGGAAGTCGCAGCCCACAATGTGGCCAACGTCAATACCGATGAATTCAAGAAATCCAGAACAGAGTTCGTTGAAGCCGATGCAGGAGGCGTGCTCCCTGTTGTCCAGAAAGATAATTCCGCCGGGCCGGCCGTGCTGAAAGATACCGCACAAGGACCTGTACAGGTTGAGCGATCGAACGTCGATCTCGGAGAGGAAACGGTGAACCAGATTATTGCGCAACGCGGCTTTGAAGCAAACTTGAGATCGCTCAACGCCGCGGACGCCATGTTGGGAGCGATCCTGGATATTAAAAAGTAACGACCCTGTCACCTCCTTCGGCCCTCCGCGTGACAGAACGCGGCCTCACCCCTGGTCGCCGACTCCTCTCTTAAGTCTTCGAATTGACATGCCGATAGAAACTCTTGACATCTCGACTCCGGTCTTACTCCCACGGACTCCTGAAGGACGAGAGGGCACTCGTGCCAAAATCATTGGCGACGCAGGTATCGCGGCAATTCACCGCCGAAGTTCTTTCGATCGCACCGGCACAACTCAAGATCGGCATGTTCGTGGATTTGAACTGTTCCTGGTTCACCCACCCCTTCGCCAAAAAGCGATTCAAAATCACAACGAAGCAGCAACTCACTATTATTCAAAGCCTGGAACTCCGCTCAGTACTCGTCGATGTGGTATTGTCAGATCCGGCAACGGTGGAACGACAGGCGGATAGGCCTGTCCACAACGCACCCGAAGAAACCGTTTCCCTCATCGCACCGCCCTCCGGGAACATCCTCATACCACCGACAGTCACCCGATACCAAGAAGGCCTTCAGCAGGCCGATACCGTCTATAAACACACCCTGACTCAGAGCTCGAAGGCGCTTGCCGATATCACGAATGGATCTGACGCAGGCCTCACAGTTGCCAAGGACATGATCAACGGTTTGACAGAACTGATTATGGCTGAGGACATGGTCAGCGCGATGGGAAGTCTCCTCGGAACACAGGATATTGACGACAAACGTGTGCTGCATGCCATGAATGTTGCGGTGCTTGCCATGCTGCTCGGCCGGCAATTTGATTGTAGCCAGGAGCACATCAAGATACTGGGAATCGCCGGCCTCCTCCACGATATCGGGGAGCAACTGCTCCCGCCGGACCTGTTGAGGAAGCGGAACAGGTGCATGGATGGCCACGAGCAGAAACTGTTTCAGCAACACGTTGCGCTCGGGCTCACGATTCTCGAACAATTCCCTGAGCTTCCTGATACCGTCGCCCAGATCATCAGGCAGCACCATGAACGGATTGACGGATCAGGGTATCCCGACGGCTTACGGGGCAGCCGGCTTGCCTTACCCTCAAAAATCCTCATGGTGGTCGAAGAATATGAAAACTTCATCAACGCTCCGGACATTAAGGACAACAAATCTCCGGCGGAGGCGCTCTCGCACCTGTACCTGAACAGCAAGACCCTCTATCCCGAAGAAGTAGTCGTCGCCCTCATACAAGAGCTCAGCGTCTATCCACCCGGAACGGTTGTGGAACTGAGCGACACATCCGTCGGCCTGGTCGTCAGCATCAACTTACAAGCCCGTATGCGACCGCTGATCATCCTCTATGACCCAACCGTCGAGCGGGACAATCCCAATATCACCGACCTCAGCCTTGACCAGAGCCGCTCCATCACGCGGAGCATCCCGAGGCAGGAGCTGCCGCAAGAGGTCTCGGAGTATCTGAATCTCGCTCGCTGGACAGGGTACTTCATCAACTCCTCGATGAAACTCTTAAAGGAATCCGAGGCCGCGTAACACTCGATCTGGCGTTGGCACGCACTCCTGTGCTATGTCAACGGGCATGCCGTCTCAGCGCCTCTTGCTCCTTATCCCTCCGCTGACACAACTCAATACACCCTATCCTTCCACCGCCTATCTCACCGGGTTCCTGCAATCCAGACATATTGCCGCCGAGCAAGCCGATCTGGGCATCGAGATGGTACTGCGGCTCTTCAGCCGAGCCGGATTGACTCGTATCTTTGCCGATATCCGGAAACTGGATGACGATCTGCCGCCAGAAGCAATCGAAATGCTTGCGAGGGAGCAGGCCTATCTCGATCAGATCGAACCCGTCGTCTCCTTTCTTCAAGGCAAGACTCCAGACGCCGCTTCGCAAATATTACAAGCAGGCGTGCTGCCTCAAGGCCCCCGGTTTCGAGGCAGAACGAGATTCGCAAAGGCTGTCCCGCTTGAAGACAGGGCCAAACAATGGGCGACGCTCTATCTCGAAGATCTCACCGACCTGATCCAAGCAACGGTCTCACCGCATTTTTCTCTCAGCCGCTATGCCGAACAAGTGGCGACATCCACATCGTCATTCGACGGCATGCTCGACGCACTGGGAGCCGAACCGGCCATCACTGATGAGTTCATGTTGAATGCCCTCCAGGCCCATCTCGACCGGGTCAAGCCGACGCTGATCTGCCTCTCCGTACCGTTTCCCGGCAACCTGTACGGCGCCTTCCGCATCGCCCAGGCGATCAAGCATCAGCAGCCGGAGCTGCCCATTGCATTGGGTGGCGGCTATGCCAATACCGAATTGCGGCGTGTGGCCGATCCCCGCGTCTTCGACTATGTCGATTTCATCACCCTTGATGACGGCGAACGGCCACTGCTCTCACTGATTGAACATCTGTCCGGCCTGCGACGGCGCAATGCCTTATGCCGCACCTTCTATCGGGACAGAGGAACCGTACGTTTTGCTGATGATCCCTCAGCCTCCGACTTCTCGATGGATGCAATCGGCTGCCCGACCTATCGCGGCCTGAAACTCGACCACTATCTGACGATTCTGGATAGTATCAATCCAATGCATCGCCTCTGGTCGGAAGGCCATTGGAATAAACTGACCGTGGCGCATGGCTGCTATTGGAAACAGTGCACGTTTTGCGATGTAGGGCTCAATTATATCGGGCGCTATGAGATGACCCCGACCGACCGGCTCATCGGACAGATCGAACAATTGCTGACCGAGACCGGGCACAGGGGGTTTCATTTTGTAGACGAAGCGGCGCCTCCTGCCGCACTCAAATCGCTCGCGTTGGCTCTATTGGAACGAAAGATTGATATCGCCTGGTGGGGAAATATCCGCTTTGAGGAAGCCTTCTCACCGGACCTCTGCCGTCTGCTTGCGGCATCAGGCTGCATCGCCGTGACGGCCGGGCTCGAAGCGGCATCAGACCGCCTGCTTGAGAAGATGAAGAAAGGCATAACCGTCGACCGCACAGCACTGGTCGCCGCGGCATTTCGAGACGCGGGCATATTAGTCCATGCCTATCTCATGTACGGATTCCCCTCCGAAACGATTCAGGAAACCGTCGATTCACTGGAGCGCGTGCGGCAATTGGTGGGAGCGGATCTGATTCAATCGGCTTTTTGGCACCGGTTCACGGCCACCGCCCATAGCCCGGTCGGCCTCAATCCAGGCTCCCATGGTCTGCGTATCATCGGTCCTGAGTTTCAGGGATTTGCAGAAAACGATCTCCGGCACAGGGATCGATCCGGCGAGACGCCTCAATGGGTCGGTGAAGGACTCAGGCGATCCATGCTCAATTTTCTCGAAAATCGCGGATTGGACATGGATGTACGAGACTGGTTCGAGCAACGCGCACCGAGGCCAAAAGTCTCGACCCAGTGGGTCACACGTCTTCTCAAGAGCAGAACGATTGTGGATAACCCAGAAGTAGAACGGCGTATTGTCTGGCTTGGCGGACAACCAGTCCATGAACCGGCAGGAAAGAAGACGCGCCTCCTGCTTTCAGGTCCATCCGGCGACTGCGCCATCACACTCCAGAATGAACAAGCCAAGACCCGCGCGCGCCCCCTCGTCCCGGCGCGACGTCCGCTACCACCACGGCGATCTGCGCAGCGCCTTGCTCGCGGCCGCGCTCGCCGTGATCGGCGAGGTCGGCCCC
>JABMDH010000104.1 GCA_015904075.1 Nitrospira sp. | reverse complement strand
AGGGATTGCAGATGTTGGGGTTGCCGATTGTCCTCTGCCGTGATCGAGAGGGGCGGTTGGCGGCAATGCGCGATCTCTGTCCTCACCGTGGGATGCCGCTCTCATTTGGACGATTTGATGGCGAACGTATCGAATGTTCGTACCATGGTTGGCAATTCAACATGAACGGCCGGTGCCGATGTATTCCTGCCTTGCCGGATGGGACTGCGCTCCAAACTCAAACTGACAAAATCGGCGTGACGACCTATCCCGCCGAAGAGACCGACGGCATGATTTGGCTGTATCTGCCTGATGAACGAGGCACGAGTATCCCATTGCCGCCAGCTCCTCGTATGCCATTTCCGTCTGAACCACGACAGTCGTTTCACATTTCTTTGCTCTACACCTGTACGGCGGATGACGGTGTCATCGGTCTCATCGACCCGGTGCATGGTCCGTATGTCCATTCCTGGTGGCGAAGTGATGCGAGCATGCACGAAAAGACGAAAATCTTTGAGCCGATTCCAAATGGCTTTCGGATGATTCCCCATCGACCGGCCAAGAACAGCGGCCCGTTTCATTGGCTGGAGCGTGTCTACGGAGGGCCATTGAGCACCACGATCGACTTTCTACTTCCGAATCAGCGCGTCGAACTCATGGAATGCGGGCGGGTGTGGATGGCCAACCGGTTGATGGCCACGCCCATATCCGACATGGAGTGCCGTATCGATTTCTCCGCCTATTGGCGCGGGTTGCATTGGCTTCCATTCGGGAATCTGATTTTCCGCACGCTCACCAAGATGTTTCTGGGCCAGGATGAACGCGCCATGAAGCATCTCGCCGTGGGGCTTCGTCACAAACCCTCGTCGATGTTTCTTGGCGATGCCGATATGCCGGCCAAGTGGTACTACAAACTGAAGGCCGCCCACCTTGCCTCGGTTCAGACGGGGCAGCCGATGGAACATCCTCTCAAAGAGCGGGTGACGTTGCGGTGGAGAAGCTGACAGCCTGCTAGTGTTCTGCTTCGCGGGAAAGAATCAGACCCATTGCCCGCCTGATCTGATCGCGTGTTCCCAATAAGACAATGATATCGCCGGGGAGAAGGGTGGTTTTCACAGAAGGATTCGATTCTGTGATGCCGTTTCTGGTCCACGCAATGATCGAGGTGCCGGTTCGGGGCCGCAGGGACAGTTGATCAATGGTCTTCCCGGCTGCCGGTGAGTCTTCTTCGATCCGACAGGTCTCCACTTCCACATCGCTGAGTGTGCCGCCACGAAGGTGGTGGGCTAACTCGGGTAGATCGATCCGGCGCAACAGCGCATAGCCTTCCCGCCGGACCTGCTCGGCTTTCTGCATCACGAAGTCTTGCGGCATGTTGTAGGTCCGCAGTACCAGCGCAAAAATTTCGATCGACGTTTCAAACTCTTCCGGCACCACATCGTCGGCGCCGAGTTGATGGAGTTCTTCCAGCTCGCGCAGATAGCGTGTCCTGACGACGATATGAATTTTCGGATTCAGGCTACGCGCCACCTGGACGGTTCGGCGGGCCATGAACGGATCGGAAATTGCGATCACCAGGACTCTGGCATCGTCAATTTTCATATGCCGGAGTACGTGTGGGTTTGTGGCATCGCCGTAGTAGAGCGGCAAACCGTGCTGCGCTTCCCGGTGCACCGTATCGCCGTCCAAATCCAACGCGATGTATGGCACCTCCGTTTCACCCAGCACGCGAGCCAGGTTTCTGCCGTTCAACCCGTATCCCACGATGATCACATGGTCCTTGATACGGAGGTGCCGTCCTTCTGTTTCCAACACATGGGCCGTCGTTTGGCCAGGCAGCCATCGGCGGAGCCGCTGGACGGCTTCAACGTGCCGGGCGAGATGTGGCGACAGCTGCATGAGAAATGGCGTGATGATCATGGAGCAGACGGAGACCGCCAGGAATATTTGATAGGGTGCGCCGGACACTAGCCCGTGTTCTTGGCCGACCTGGGCCAGTACAAAGCTGAATTCGCCCACTTGAGCCAGGGCGACGCCGGTCATGACCGCCGCCCGTGGAGGGACGGACGCGACCAGCACGGCACCGGCACCGCTGAGGAATTTCAGAAGCAGCACCACGAGTAATAAGCCGGTGACGACTTCGGGATACTGAAGCAGGATTCGCCAATCCATCAGAATGCCGATGGAGATGAAGAACAGGCTGTTAAAACTGTCTCGAAACGGCAGGACCTCCGCAATGGCTTGGTGACTATACTCCGACTCGGAAATGACGAGTCCGGCGATGAAAGCGCCCAATGCAAGCGACAGCCCGCTTATTGACGTCAGCCATGCGATACCGAGGCAGATGACGATGATCGTCAGTAAAAAGAGCTCGCGGCTGCGGCTGCGGACGATGTATTCGAGCACCTTCGGAGCTGCATACCAGGCGGCCGCCATGATACAGCCGACGAGCACCACGGATTTTCCCACGGGTAAGAGGATGGATGAGAGTGTGTCCTCGCCGAGGCTGGCCAGAATCGGCGTCAGCAGGATCATAGGCACGACGGCGAGGTCCTGGAAGATCAGGATGCCGATGGTTGCGCGGCCGTGCGGAGCATCGCTGTCTCCGCTTGCCGCCAGCGCCTTCAATACGATCGCTGTGCTGCTGAGTGACAACAGGAAGCCCCAGAACAGCGCCTGCGGACCCGGTATCCCCGCGATGATGCCGCCGAGCCACACGAGGACGATGACCCCGCCGACCTGAATCGGTGCAGCGACCAGGAGCAGCCGCTTCAGTGAGGCAAGCTGGACCAGCGAGAACTCAATGCCGATGGTGAATAGCAGCAGGGCAATCCCGATTTCCGCGAGCACTTGTACGGTTCCGATGTCTGAAAAGAGGTTGAATCCATACGGACCGATCAGGGCTCCGGCGACGAGAAATCCGGCGATGGAGGGCAAGCGAAACTGGTGAAAAAGAAACACCACCGCAATAGAGACAGTGTAAATAAGCAGCAAGTTGCTGAGGACATCGTTATCGTTCATTGCGAGGCCTGTGGGAGGTAAAACCTGAACGGAACCACGTCAAGGGGAAAGGGCGTGTCGATCCGTGCGCCGGATCGATTCTCGCCATTTCATCCGGAATGGGGTGGAGGATACCTCATCGCACTCAAGTGAACAAGGCAAAGCGTTCAATTCCGAGTCTGCGGGACGCTTCTGTTCGAGGTGATTATCGGTGGCTGGATCTCTTAGGACCGGCTCAGGAGTTGGGTTTCCCCCTCCCAAAGTGGCATAGACTCTTGGAAGTCCCATTGCGTAAGTTGTGTGTGTGCGTGACCGAAGACGGAATGATCAGAGAGCCTGTGCGCGGCTCATCGCTACATTTTTACGGAGGTGCCCCATGAGGCTCATACGGATGGCCTTTTCAGCGTCCATACTCGCGGCGATGGTTTCCGGTTCAGCGTCAGCCGATACTCCGCCGCCGGCTCCTGAACCGACAGGCGTATTGGAATGCCTCACGGCGGACGGCGACACGGTGTATACCAACAAGGAACGGGCGGGTTGTCGAGCCATGATGCTACGGCCGTTGTCGGTTGTTCCGTCGCTGGAGAATATGCCGACTGGTCCCCGCCCGGCTCCAGTTGCCGCGCCGCAGTACGATGTCCCTGCCTACCAGGATCGATCTTCGGGAACGGGAGGGCGCAATGTCCCGGATTGGGCTCGGGACTGGCACGCAAGCAATACTGGATCCGGCTCAGTGCAAAGCGAAGTGTGTGGACTGTATATGGAATGGCTTCAGCTGGTTCAGAAAACCCGTGGGGGCCTGTGGTTCGGATCGGACCCGTCATATGGCGGAGACCTTTCCGGCCGCAATCAGCGCGGGGCGAGCCACTCCTTCTACGATAACGCGCGCTATGTGACGTTGTCGGAGATTTTCGGGAGAGGGTTTGTTCCGATTGGATGTCCCTAAGCTCCGCACAAGGGAGAAGGCGGGTTTTTATCAGGCTTGATAAAACTCTCGATACCACTTCACGAAGCGAGGAATGCCTTCTTCGATCGGCGTGGCCGGTGCGAATCCGACATCGCGTGTGAGGTCGTCGATGTCGGCGTAGGTGGCGGGCACATCGCCCGGCTGCAAGGGCATCAGTTTCTTCTCTGCTTTCTTACCGAGTGCCTGTTCCAATACTCCGATGAAATGCAGGAGTTCCACCGGTTGGTGGTTGCCGATATTGTAGACGCGGGCCGGTGCCGAACTGGTGCCGGGGTCCGGCTTGTCTCCTGACCAGGCTGGATTGACCGTCGCCGGGTGATCGAGGGTCCGGATAATGCCCTCGACGATATCATCCACATAGGTGAAATCGCGTCGCATGTTGCCGTGATTGAACACCTCCCCTTCCAAAATGGCTTTCGTGAAAATGAATAGCGCCATGTCTGGTCTGCCCCACGGGCCGTAGACTGTGAAAAATCGCAATCCTGTACAGGGAATCCGATACAAATGCGCGTAGCAGTGGGCCATGAGTTCATTGGCTTTCTTCGTGGCGGCATAGAGCGAGACAGGGTGGTCCACATTGTCGTGGATGGAAAACGGCATGTGGGTGTTGCCGCCGTAGACGGAGCTGGACGATGCGTATACCAAATGCGCAACCCGGCTGTGGCGGCAGCCTTCCAGAATGTTCATAAAGCCTTCGAGATTGCTTTCGGTATAGGCGTGGGGGTTCACCAGTGAATAGCGTACGCCGGCTTGTGCAGCCAGATGGACTACTCGCTGAATCGGCTCGTCGGTGAAGAGATCCCGCATGCCTTGCCGATTAGCCAGGTCCAGCCTGATGAAGCGAAATCCCTTGTGCGCAGTCAGTTGGGCCAGGCGTGCTTCTTTCAGCCGGACGTCGTAGTAGTCGTTGAGATTGTCGAGGCCAATGACAATCTCGCCGCGATCCAACAGACGGCGGGCGACATGAAATCCGATAAAGCCCGCAGATCCTGTGACCAAGATAGGAGAAGATAGCCCGCTCATGTGTAATCCTTTCAACGTTGCAATGACAATCCGGCTATGTGTGCCGGCCTGCTGTCATGAACGGCGGATCGCCATGATCCAGCCGGTGAAGACTCAGAGGGGTCAGCGCGTTGCCCCTTGAGATGACCTCAATCCGCGCATCGCTGGTCGATCGATATAGATCCAGCGCCCGCGATGAATGATACCCGCAATTGTGCAGCGAGAGAAGGTCTTTCAGTGTTTCCGGCTGTTCCCACCGGGCCGTGAGCAATGCGGTGCGCGCAGGATTTCGCCGGCTGAACATGAACGACAAATGGTCCGGATACCAGTCGGCGCCGCCGGTGGCATAGGACACGAACATCGCCGCCTGCGCTGTCCGGCACAGGTCGTTCAGATAGGCGTTGGTGAGATAACCGTTCTCACCCACCTCCAGCCATTTGCCCGGATGAGACAAGGGTGCATGGGCGGTGTGGCTTCGGAGTTCGAGCAATTGTTGTTGCGATGCGAACACCAGCCGGATCGGACCGTATTTGCCGGCCAGTTGAGCGATGACGCCGTCCTTCAGCGGGGATCGTCCGTCGTTGGCCGGCCCGCTGTCCGCATGGACGAGGATGTTGTGGCCCCGGTCGCTGATCAAGTAACAGTTTCTCGGCATCTGTAGATCGCAGGGGTCCTCGCCGTAGAACGGCACGGAGACGATAGTTCCGCCCTCGAACGGCCAGCTCTCGCCATGCGCCAGTTCAACCACGCGGCCAAATCCGAGTTCCCGTAGGAGCGGTAGGTAGTCGTAAAAGAACGTCTTCCGGTTGCGTCGGCTGGGTACGATGATCGGCGTGTCTTTCGGTAAGTGGAGCAGTGTACGAGGATCGACATGATCGTCGTGGTCGTGCGTTAAGAACACGGCCGATGGCTTGGGCAGGAGCGAGCCCCACAGGGAAGGGAGGGAGGATTCGGCGAACCAAGGCAGCAGCCAGGGGTCGAAGAGGAAAAAGTTGTCCAGTTGCCGGTAGAGCAGTGCCGCGTGGCCGAGATGCACCATATCACGGTCCTGTACAGATTCGAGCCAGTGCGGCCGGATCGAGGTCCTCGGCGAACTGAGAAGACACTCATGTTGAACCAGCAATTCCATCAGCCGGGTGAGCGTCGTTCTGGCTTCGCGCGGGGCGGTCTCTACGACGGTCCTGATCTCGGCAGTCTGGCGTGTACCGTCTAACATGCCGAGCAGGGTTCCCACTATCGGTCCCAGGGGGCGCTGGTCGAATCCCAGAGGAATTGCCTGCCGTTTGACGGAATGAAAAATGCGAAGGCCGCCGTTTGTCACCGTGGATGAGCGGGTGGGATCGGTCGGAAACTCCCAGTGAAACACGCCGTCAGGCTTCCGGCCACAGGTGATGTGCCGGCGCAGGTAAGGGCGCGCATTCACCAGTTCCGCATAGGCATCTTCCAGTCGCCGCTGCAGGTCGGGATCGTCGACGGGTGCCCTCTTGGAGAAGACGTCGCTGAT
>JABMDH010000103.1 GCA_015904075.1 Nitrospira sp. | reverse complement strand
ACGCTTCGCCGATGCGCCTAGGCAAGTGGGTGTCGGTTGTGGAAATGACGACGCCATCGGGCTTGATATCGATCGACATAATCCGAGAGAGCGGGTGCTCCTTCTTTTCTACGTTCTCTGCATTTTTCACTAAACCGATGACCTGTTCATGGTGTTCGTCCTTGAACTCGCCCTTGATGGTGATGAGGCCTTTGGGATAGTTGTCGCGAATCCGCAAGCAGGCAGGGCAAATGATCTCGTCGGCATCAGCCGGTTTCATGCCCCACGTCCACCGTCCCTTGTGAAACACGGCTCCGCACTCAGTACAGATGGTCGGCTCTTTGAGTTTTCCACGCAGCTGATAGGTGTCGTGCTGATACTCCTGGATAGTCCGATCATGTCGTGCCCCCAAGCCTGCCGGTGTCTTCGTTTTGACTGTCATGCGAACTTCCTTCTCATGACCAATGAGACCGTTGAAGACGGTGCCTGTTCCTTCCACTCCGACAGTGACTCGTCGGCTAGATTCAAATACTCCACCACATCGTGATCGCTGACCTGTGCAAAATCGAGATAGTGGCTACCAACGGACAAGAAGGGGTCCGGGGTGGAAAGGACGATCAACTCATCCACCTGCGTGCGAGCCTCTTGTATCGTCTCGACCGGACTAACTGGAACAGCTCCTATCAGGCGGCGTGGTTTGAAATGCCTGATTGACCGGGTAGATACAAAGAATGTGGACCCAGTGGCAATACCATCATCCACCAGTATGACGGTGCGGTCGGTGAGCGTGGGGAAGTATCGGCCCTGACGATATAGGGCTTGCCGTCGGGCGATCTCTCCCTGTTGCACCTGAACCAACGCCTCGAAATCGGACTGAGAAAGACCGGACGTGACCACGGCATCATGATTCAGATAGATCCTGCCAGTCTCACCCACTGCGCCTATGGCATACTCTGGGTTGTCTGGTGCTCCCAGCTTTCGAGCAATGAACACGTCTAGCGGCAGGTGCAGCCCCAGACTGAGCTGATACCCAACTGCGACACCACCACGTGGAAGCGCGAGAATGATAGCGGCTGGGTCGTCGCGGAAGCGGATCAGTCGGTCAACAAGCCGACGACCCGCCTCTTCACGATCCTTGAATCTCATGGGCATCCTTTCTGTAGGGCCTGCACTTCCACATCGCTACATCAGACCGCTGGTGACGCCGACCCCGATGAGCGCTATTGCGAGCAGAATCAGGATGAGCATGAGCACCAGGTGGTGATGCGGTCTGGGTTCATTCCCATCCCAATGGATGTCCCAAGGGATTTCGAGGTAACGAGGATGGCGAAACATGATGCCCTCCTTTCTCCTTAGGCCACTTTCACTTCAATCGCTTTAGGCTTCGCCTTTTCCGACTTCGCAAGATGGACCTTCAGCACGCCGTCTTTGTATTCGGCTGTCACCTTGCTGCCATCCGCATCTTCCGGCAATGTAAAACTCCGCAGAAAACTGCCGTAGGCCCGCTCGACACGATGATATTTCTTTCCCTTTTCTTCCTTTTCGTATTTCCGCTCGCCGCTGATTGCGAGTACATCGTCATGGACATTGATCTTGATCTCTTCTTTCTTCATTTCAGGAATTTCGGCTTTGATCACATATTCCTTCTCGTCCTCCGAGATATCCACTAGCGGCGACCACTCTGTGACGGTGATGGCCTCCTTCTTATCGCCACCGGTAGAAGCTGGGGTGCGACTGAACAAACTCGACAATCGTTTCTCCATCTCATCGATCTCCTTGAACGGATTCCATCGTGTCGTCGGTTCCCATCTGGTTAATACGCTCATGACCATCCCTCCTGTGTGTTGTTATGAGTGTCTGATGCTAGGCGTCACGCGGTACTGCCCACGCCCTTGTAAAGTCAGGATCACGTCGCCTTCCCGACTGAGCCGGTCGATCTCAAGGAAGATTTGATTCCACGTCAGCCCCGCACAGTTGTGGACGATTTCCTCCAGATCACACTCCGGGCAACGTGCCACAAATCCCATGACTGCTTGTGTCGGTGCCTCCTGTGTCATGACCTCCCTCCTTATTAAGGCAACCATTGCTGCGATGACA
>JABMDH010000102.1 GCA_015904075.1 Nitrospira sp. | reverse complement strand
GCGATTTCCGCCTTGCCTTGACGGGTTTGCAGGGCCTGGAGTAAGTTGACAGCAAGGGATCACGCGTAGCGTTGATTCACGAGAGGTGCTCCGAATCATATTGGAGGTGCTCGAATGGAAAAACAGGAGCGCAAACAGGAGCCGAAACGCGACCCTCAGGCCAAAGATGAGGTCAAGGCCAATCCCAAAGTTGTCGAGGCCGGCAAGAAGCTGAAGGAAGATATTGACAAGCTTGTCGATGAAATCGACGATGTGCTTGAAAAGAATGCCGAAGAATTTGTGAAGAACTACGTTCAAAAGGGAGGGGAATAGCTAACCAGCCGGTTTCTATTCCCTCTTTCCTTCTCTCCCTCCCCGTGCGCCGTTTTCCTATCATTCAGCCATCAGTGGGCTTTCCCGGATAGACCGATCAGACCGTGCCGGCACGATCGGTTTGACAATAGGAAGGGGAGCCATTACCATCCGCGTAACTCGTATGATTCAAAGGTGATTTCCGGTGAACGCATGTCCACATAGACCGACGCCCGTAACGAGGTGAGGATGCACTCGAAGCTCTGGATCTTTCGTGATATTGATCCGACTCAGCGGGCGGCTCTGGCCCAGGCCTTATCGATTTCTTCAGCCACTGCATCGCTGTTGATGGCTCGTGGCGTGACCACACTCGATGAAGCCACTGCCTGGATGTCTCCCGGCAAAACCCACGATCCCTTTTTGATTCCCGACATGGACAAGGCTGTCGATCGTCTCCACCGGGCGATAATCCGGCAGGAACGCATCTGTTTTTATGGCGACTATGATGTCGACGGCATGTCGGCGACCAGTATTTATCTCTCGTTCTTCCGGGGGCTGGGCGCCAATGCCTGTGCCTATGTACCGCATCGGGTCCGTGAAGGGTATGGATTGAACGAAGGCGCGATCCGGAAGCTGGCAGGCGAGGGGGTGACGCTGCTGGTGACGTCGGATTGCGGGACGACGTCGCATCATGAGATTGCGGTGGCCAACCAATTGGGACTGGAGGTGATCGTGACAGACCATCACCAGACCGATGAGGATCTGCCACCGGCGTTCGCCGTCATGAATCCCCATCGGCGCGATGCCCGGTATCCATTCCGTGGATTATGTTCGGGCGGGCTGGCGTACAAAGTGGCCGGTGCGTATGAGGCGACGCATGGGCCCGGATCGGTCTCGTTGGAGTCGTTGCTGGATTTGGTCGCGCTTTCCACCATTGCCGATGTTGTGCCGATGCACGATGAAAACCGGACCTTTGTGCGCGATGGGTTGGCGCAAATTACCCGTGGGGCCCGGTGCGGGGTCAGGGCGTTGAAACAGGTGTCCGGGGTGACGAAGCCCTGTACGGCAGAGACCATTGCCTTCAAGCTGGCGCCCCGGCTGAACGCAGCCGGCCGAATGGACGAGGCGATCAAGGGCGTTCAGTTGTTGACGACGGAGTCTGAGTTGGATGCGAAGCAGCTGGCCGAAGAGCTTGACTACTTGAACCGGACCCGGCAGCAACTTGAAGCCGAGATCATGCGGGAGGCCCTGGCCGTGGTGGAGTCGGGTGAACTCCCCGGTGCCATCGTGGTGGCTTCTCGCCGGTGGCATTTAGGGGTGGTCGGCATTGTGGCGGCGCGTCTCGTCGAACGGTTTCATCGCCCGGCCATTGTGATCGCCGTCAATGAACAGGGGGTCGGCAAGGGGTCGGCCCGTACCATTCCCGGTTTTGATCTCTACCAAGGCCTGGCATCGTGCCGTGATCTGCTGGTGTCGTTCGGCGGGCACCCCAGTGCGGCAGGGGTCACCGTTCATGAAGGCCGATTGCCTGAATTTTCCGAGCGGTTTGCTGCAGCGGCAAGCCAGTGGGCGCACTCAGCCGGACATGTGCCCTCGCTGCATGTCGATTCCGAAGTGCGCCTGGACGAAGTCACACACCGCCTCCTGCACGAAATCGGCTCGCTGCATCCCTTCGGGGCCGGCAATCCGGAACCGATGTTTGCGGGGAGACGGTTGGAGATCATGAACGCCCGCGTTGTGGGCGAGAAGCATCTCAAGATGACGCTTCGCCAGGGGCGGTCCCCGGCGATCGACGGGATCGGATTCGGCATGAAATCGCTCGAAGCGCAAGGCCTCTCGCTCAGAACGCCGGTCGATGTGGCGTTCACGCCCGAATGGAACCATTGGAACGGGGAAGATCGGATTCAGTTACGTATCCGCGACATGCGCCCAACCTCTGGTGAGTAGCGAACGATGGTGTACGAAACCGTTACCGATATTGATCAATTGCTGGCTCGACTCCGGAGTTACCAGCCGGATGCCGATTTTGGCATGATCCGCAAGGCCTACGAGTTTTCCGCCAAGGCGCATCATGGGCAAACCAGGCGATCAGGGGAGCCGTATGTCCAGCATCCGGTGGCAGTAGCGGGCGTGTTGACCCTGTTGAAGACTGATGCCGCGGCCGTCGTGGCCGGGCTGCTTCACGATACGCTGGAAGATACGGTCGCGACGGCCGATGAATTGGAACGGGAATTCGGTAAAGAAGTGCTCCATCTGGTCGATGGCGTCACCAAGATCGGGAAAATTACCTTTAGAAGCTCCGAGGAAAAACAGGCGGAGAATTTCCGCAAGATGGTGCTCTCGATGGCGGACGATATCCGCGTCGTGATCATCAAGCTGGCCGATCGGCTGCATAATATGCGCACGCTTGAGCATCTCAGTGAGAACAAACGCCAGGAAATTGCGCAGGAGACGTTGGAAATTTACGCGCCGCTGGCCAATCGCATCGGAATCGGCTGGGTTAAGAACGAACTCGAAGATCTCTGTTTGAAGCACTTGAAGCCGGATGTCTATGAAATGCTGCGTGTCAGCGTGGCAAAGCGGGACGAGGACCGGCAGCAGTATATTCAGGAGGTCGGCGCGCTGGTGCAGAAGGCGGTAGAGGAAAACGGACTGGCCGGGGCGATTTATGGCCGCCCCAAGCATCTCTATGGCATCTACCAGAAGATGAACAAACAGTCGATCTCCTTCGATGAAGTCTACGATCTCACCGCACTGCGGATCATTACCGACACGAAGATGAATTGTTATGCGTTGCTCGGGGTGATCCACTCGCTGTGGCGTCCGTTGCCGGGCCGGTTCAAAGACTACATTGCAATTCCAAAATCCAATCTCTACCAGTCGCTCCATACAACCGTCGTGGGGCCGAAGGGTGAGCACGTGGAGTTTCAGATTCGGACGGAGGAGATGCATCGTGTGGCCGAATATGGAATTGCGGCCCATTGGAAGTACAAGGAACAGGACCGGATCGACGATAAAGACAGCAAGGCCTTTGGATGGCTGAGGCAGTTTGTCGAATGGCAGAAGGATTTACCCGACAACCGGCAATTCATGGACTCGGTCAAACTCGAACTGTTCCACGACGTGGTCTATGTGTTTACGCCCAAAGGATCGGTGAAGGAGCTGCCCAAGGGATCGACGCCGGTCGATTTCGCCTACGCGATTCACACTGAAGTGGGTGACCACTGTGTCGGCGCGAAAATCAACGGCAAGATCGTCCCGCTGAAGCATGAAGTGACGAGCGGCGATACCATCGAAATCCTGACGTCGCCCAATCAGACGCCGCACAAGGATTGGCTCAAGTTTGTACGGACGTCGCGCGCTAAAACCAAAATCAAACATTGGATCAAATCTGAAGAGCAGAGTCGGAGCCTGGAAATCGGCCGGCGGCTGCTGGAAGCCGAGCTTCGACGTCATGATTTGGCTCCTGCCCAGATGTTCAAGTCCAGCCAGTTCCTTGAGGCGGCGAAGCATGAAGGGTATGAGACTGCTGATGAGCTGGTAGCAGCGGTCGGATTCGGGCACGTGTCGACAGCCCAGGTTATCGGACGGTTGGCTGCTCCTGCTTCTGACAGCACGCCGATTGCAGAACCGCCGAGCCATCCCAAACCGTTAGCCGGCAGAGGCGGGGACCAAGGGATTCAAGTCAAGGGTTCGCGGGATCTCTTGATGCACCTGTCCCGCTGCTGCAATCCCGTTCCCGGCGATAAAATTCTAGGATACATTACGCGAGGTCGCGGCCTCACGATCCATTCTGTCGATTGCCCCAACCTGGAAGCGCTGGATTACGATCGGGAGCGATTGGTGGAGGTGGAGTGGGATACGGCGACCCCGGGCCGGCATTCCGTCAAGGTGGCTGTGATTGCCGAGGA
>JABMDH010000101.1 GCA_015904075.1 Nitrospira sp. | reverse complement strand
AAATAGTAGGGCGTGTACACCGTCCGTGCCAGTGGCCACTCCTGTTCATCTCGCCAACGATTTTCCCCCATCACAAACAGGCGCACACGAGACATCGTAAGCCTATCGGTCGTTACCTTAAGGTGAAAGTCAAACCACGGCAAGCTCGATTCAAGTGTACTCTCTCGGTATGGAATCACTGTCTCCATCCCCGGCACACGAATCGAGGTCGCATGCCCCCAGGGCCCGACAATCAACCTGCTCTTCGAACCCACAGAGGGGGTTGTTCTGTCTGCGATGACCTTAAAATCATCTAACTGCCCTGGCAAGAATGGGTCATACCATCCAGCCAACAACAGAATAGGAGCCTGCAACGTTTGAGCGCGATCTCTCCCATCAATAGCCTCCCAGAATTCCCGATTGTCCTTGTGGCGTAACCAATCGTTGTAGAATTCGGTGTCCCCGATCGCCCGATCATCCGCTTCATGCACGGGGAGGGTTCGCACAGCCCTTTCCAGATCTCCAACGTCAACAGTCCGATCCTCCGCACCTCGGCTGCGAATCGTCCAGTACAATGCACTCTCCAGTGCGAAGGCCTCACCCGGGAAGAACATCCGGCGAAAGTTCGTGCTGACAATGTGAACGTGCAGCGCGGATGCCTCTGGACTCACCTGATCAGCCACCGACCATTGCGTATGTCCGAATGATGAGCCGCCCCACATGGCAAGCCGGCCATCGAACCATTCTTGGTCCTGAAGCCACTTCAGCGTCTCGAGTCCATCTGCCCGTTCATGGATGAGTGGATAAAACTCCCCTCCTGAACCGTAGCGTCCTCGCGTACCCTGAATTACTACAGTATAGCCGCGCTTTGCCCAGTAGCGAGCAATGACATCGGCTCGTATTTGATTGGAAGCCGTCCTTGTCAGTGGGATTCGAACAAGAATGGTGGGCATTGTGGCAAGCCCGAGAGGGCGATAGATATCGGCCAGCAAGGTAACCCCATCACGCGCGACGAAGCTCTGGCCTCGCTTGATTTCCACAGTATGGGTGGCAGGTCGCACACCATCAGTAGGCAGGACGAATTGTTCCGCAATAAAGTCAAATGCCGGAGCACAGCTGACAACGATGCCGGCAAGTATGAGCCCCACGCTGATCTTCACTGGCTCACGAACTCTTGATAGGAAATGAGAAAGCTTTGTCGGAAACAGAAACCTCACAAAGCAGCTCTCGAATCAATCAGACCAAGTCCTGCGCGCTCGCTTATGGCGGCAGTATCCAGCAAGCCAGCCTGTCCGAACATGAGCGGATGCGTCGCGATGTCCTGTTCAAGGAGGTATGTGCCGAAGGCGCCTTCTTGTGCAACAAGAATATCCCGATAGCTGTTCGCCACCGTCAGGGCTACACGGGTTAGCACGCTCGTTTCCCCTACTTGAGCGCCGATGACGATTGGAATGCCGACTTCTTTGGCTCGTTTGGCGACAGCCAACGAACGGAGGACACCGCCCATCTTCGATACACGGATATTGATAATCCAACTCGAATGGGAGTCGCTCTGAATTGCTGCAAATTGATCCAACCTCAGGAAGCTCTCATCCAGAATGATCGGAACGCCCATCTCTCGTGCCAACCGCCGACAGCCATCGTAATCACCGACCTTGAGC
>JABMDH010000100.1 GCA_015904075.1 Nitrospira sp. | reverse complement strand
TACCTCGATCCATTGGCGCGAGGCCTGGAAGTATGGCGAGCGGGCGTTTCGCTACTGCAATCACGATGTCGGGCATGCGATCGGCACGGCGCGGATTGCCGCTGCGACATTGGGGTGGCGGATGACGCTGGTCGATGGTGTGGACCAGAACACCGTGGCCCTCCTGCTGGGAACGAATCGAGCAGATGATTTTGCCGATGTGGAGGCGGAACACCCGGATTGCCTGGCCGTGATCTGGCCCTCTGGGGAAGTGAGGGGTGAGGCGTTAGGGGTGAGGGGTAGTGAAGAGGTGCGCGGAGAGCGAAGGAATATACCGCTGTTTCTTGATACGACAGTCGTGAAGGAATTAGCCGGTGGGAAATGGTATGGGAAGGCGAATCGACTCAGCAGCGAACATGGCGTGCATTGGGACATCATCGACAAGGTAGCCGAAGCCTCATGGAAACTTGAGGCTCAGCAATTGATTGTTTCCTTACCGGAGTCACATCCTCAGCTACCCCCTAACTCCTTACCCCTCACCCCTCACGGGTGTTCAGCTGGCCAGATCATCCGCCAGCGCCGGAGTGCGGTCGCGTTTGATGGCAAGAGCGCGATTTCATCCGCGACCTTCTTTCGTATGATGCAGCGGGTGATGCCGTGTGCTGACCGGTCGCAGCAGGAACGACCGATGCCATGGGATGTCTGGCCCTATGATCCCGCGATTCATCTGTTGATATTTGTCCACCGTGTGGATGGACTCACGCCGGGATTGTATGTCCTCGTGCGCGACCACAAGAAGCTGGCGTTCGTTCAGCAATCGATGAATCCTGAACTCACATGGACGGTCGCACCGGGGTGTCCTGACGAGGTACCGCTCTATTGGCTGCTCGAAGGGGATGCCAGAAAGCTGGCGGTGCAGGTCAGTTGTCACCAGGATATTGCAGGCGACAGTGCGTTCTCATTTGGAATGTTGGCGGAATTCCAGGGAACGTTACGGGAACGAGGCGCCTGGTGGTATCCCCGGATGTTTTGGGAATCGGGGCTGCTGGGCCAGGTATTGTATCTGGACGCGGAGGCGGCAGGTGTCAGGGCTACCGGGATCGGCTGTTTTTTCGACGACCCGGTACATGAGAGTACCGCCGTCAAAGGATTGAGCGTGCAATCCCTCTACCACTTCACGATCGGGATGCCGGTGGAAGATCAAAGGCTACAGACGTTACCGCCCTATGGGCATCTGAAGCCCGCTCCGCACGCGTAGCGAGGCGAGCGTATCTCGTCCTTCGACTCTGCTCAGGACCGTGAGCCTGTCGAACGGTGAAGCGCTCTTTGAGTTAGCCGAGGACGAGATACGAACGACGAGAGACGAGGAACGAACCAACATGTTCAAGATCAAGAAGAAAGCTGAAAAGCCGAAGCCGACGGTGCTCTATAACATCGTCGAGGACTATTCCGAATTCGATGCGCCGGGCAATGTGACGGTCTGTGCCATGACGCTCACAGAAGATCTGGTTGCGCATGCCAAGATTCTTGCGGAAAGCTACGACGTGCCGCTGGACCAGATGATATCGCTGCTCACCGAAGGCGGGATCTATGTCTATCCACAGGTGAGTGGACTCCTGACGCGCGGACTGTTTGCCTGTCTCGTGGATCAACCCGGCGGGGGCCCGAAGCAGACGTTCGTCCTGGATCTGATGCAGTTCGCCGAGGCGGAACAATCGGTCCGTACGCGAGGACTCTCGTTGATGAATGCGGCGCTGGACGTATTTCAGCGGACGTTGCCTGATCAGCTGAAGGCCAAGCTCAGGCAAAAGAATTTAGGGTTGGACTATCGGACGCTGGATCGTGCCGTCTCGAAAGGCGGGGACATCAAGTATATCGATTTCCGTAAGGATTGGTCGCCGCATTTTAAGCGGTTGTGCATCATGCCGGATGGGCGGCTGGTCGAAACCGGCGGATTGCAGGAGTTCGCCCAATTACATGGCATCACGATGTCTCAAGCCAAGCAGCTTGTCGAGCAAGGCGGCACGCTCGAGGTGCAGGGCGACGTGCTGGCGTGCCAGATCGTCAATGGTCAGCCGGCGGTAGCACGATTCAGCGCGGCGAACTATGCCAGGGCGAAGGAGTTGGTGACGGGAAAGGGGCTGCATCTCATGGATGCGCTCAGCGAAGTCGGATACAACGATCCGGCCATGATGCGCGGACTCGCAAGGAAAACGTTGAGCGCGCGATCTTGACGGCAGAGGTTACGGGGTTGAGAGTTCTTCTTTGACGGCTTTGACCAGCGCGTTGATATCGAAGGGTTTCTCAAATGCGCGGCGGGCACCGAATAGTTTGGCGACGTCCAGGAAATTGCGGTCTCCTTGCGCCCCCGTCATGGCAATCACCTTGGCATCGACATACTCGCGCGTGAGTTGAAGGGTCGCTTCCAACCCGTCCGTAGCGGGCATCAGCAAGTCCATGATCACGAGGTCTGCAGGGTGTTGCTGATACACGGCAAGCCCTTCACGGCCGTCGCTGGCCTCCAGTACGCGGTATCCTTCCCTTTCAAGGACCTCCTTGAGAAGGGCGCGAATAGATTGCTCGTCATCGATTATAAGGATGGTTGCCATACGAAAGATTCCTCGAATTTTCAAATCTTACCTGGTGACAGTGATCGCTGTCCAGGGAGAAATAAAACGGGGAGAGAAGAAAGCTGATGCGTCGAGTTTGGAAGGGATTGCCGTATCACGATGGAAGTTCTTTTCGAGACGGCGACACGGCCGGTTGACGAAGGGGAAGAAATGAGTTGACCGGTTTGGCGATTCTTGCTACGAATGGCCTACGTAGATTCGGTGTCCGTTGCGCATCTATCCTCGGAAACTGATTTCGTGAACAAGTTATATGAGTCTGAACGGGGTCTGACCCGTCGCGCTCTTCTCCGCACATCGTTAATAGGAGTTGCCGTCGCGATGGCCGGACAGTGGATCCGCCCATCGGTGTCGTCTGCCGGGTATTTGCCGGAAGGACGGCTGACGTTTGTCAATATCTGGACGGATGAGCGGCTGGACGTCACCTACCGCGATGAATTCGGGACCTACGATTTAGACGCGCTCGACGAAGTGAATCATATCCTTCGCTGCCATCATACCGGTGAAGTCGGCGCGATGGATGTGCGTGTGATTGAGCATGTCAATCTGGTGCAGAAGAGGCTTGGAGGTGACCGCGAGATTCTGGTCGTCTCCGGCTTTCGTTCGCCGGAGTATAATGCGATCTTGGTGCGGTCAGGCCGGCGGGCCGCCAAGAACAGCTTGCATATGCAAGGACAGGCGATCGATGTGCAGATTGCCGGGGTCCATCCCAAAACGATCCGCCAGGCCGCGCTCGAACTGGGATATGGCGGTGTCGGCTACTATCCTCGCTCGAAGTTCGTGCATCTGGATTCCGGTCCTTTCCGCCACTGGGAAGGCTCGCATCGGGCTCGTCGTTCCAAGGTATAATCCGTTCAGCGTGCAGTGCGAACAGGAGCGTTCGTATGCGACTCGCATGGGCATACGCATGCTGCCGTTCGACCGAGGGTTTTTTCTGCTTCACCCGCCGCGGCAGCCAGGCTGTCGCAGCCAACGTAGTTTCGCCGGAGCAGGCTCAAGCCCTAGGACTCCACCGCTTCCCCCGTACTCCTGACCCCTCACCGGGTTTTCATGCGGGGTCGCATTTCAACAGCAGAACGGCAAGCGGTGGCAGCGTCAATGTCAGCGAGTGCGGCAGGTTGTGCAGGGGGATCGCGGTGGAGTGGACGCCGCCGAAGTTTCCGACATTGCTGCCGCCATATACAAACGCATCGGTATTGATCAGCTCCCGGTACTGCCCGGCTTGGGGAACTCCGATGCGATAGCCGTGGCGGGGAACCGGCGTCAAGTTGCACACGCACAGGATGGAGGTGCCAGTGGCAGGCGTCTTTCTCAGATACACAATCACGGAATTGTCGGTGTCGTTGAAATCGATCCATTGAAACCCGCTCCAATCGAAGTCCGCTTCGTACAGCGCCGGTTCCGTCCGGTATAGATGATTCAGGTCGCCAATCAGGCGTTGCAGGCCGCGATGCGGTTCAAGGTCGCAGAGATGCCAGTCCAGACTGGTGTCATGATTCCACTCACGCCATTGGCCGAACTCCCCGCCCATGAACAGCATTTTCTTTCCCGGATGGCTGAAGAGGTACCCATAGAGCAGCCGGAGGTTGGCAAAGCGCTGCCAGAGGTCGCCGGGCATCTTGTCGAGCAGCGTCCGCTTGCCATGGACGACTTCGTCGTGCGACAGCGCGAGCACGAAGTTTTCGGTGAAAGCATAGAGGAGCCCGAATGTGATCCGGTCCTGATGAAAGCGGCGGTGGATCGGATCGAGGCTGAAGTAGTCGAGCATGTCGTGCATCCAGCCCATGTTCCATTTGAGTGTGAAACCGAGTCCCCCTGTATAGGTGGGACGCGAGACGCCGGGCCAGGAGGTGGATTCTTCCGCAATCGTCATGGCGCCGGGAAAGTCGCGATGGACCAGGATGTTGAGCTCTTTCAAAAAGGACACGGCTCCGAGGTTCTCATTGTCGCCGAATTCGTTGGGAATCCACTCGCCGGGTTTGCGCCCGTAATCGAGATAGAGCATCGAGGCCACGGCGTCCACGCGCAGGCCGTCGATGTGGTACTTGTCCAGCCAGAAGAGCGCGCTGTTGAGCAGGAAGTTACGGACTTCGGCGCGGGCGTAATTGAAAATGCGGCTGTGCCAATCGGGATGGTAGCCCAGACGCGGGTCGGCATGATCGTACAGGTGCGTGCCGTCGAACGTCGCTAACCCGTGGGGGTCATCCGGGAAATGCGCCGGGGCCCAATCCATGATGATGCCCAGGCCGGCTTGATGGGCAGCATCGACGAAGGCCATGAAGTCTTCGGGCGGGCCATAGCGGCTGGTGGCGGCGAAATAGCCCGTTGCCTGATAGCCCCAGGACCCGTCGAAAGGATGTTCGGTCACCGGCATCAGTTCGAGATGTGTGTAGCCGAGGTCCTTCGCGTAGGGGATCAACTTCTGCGCGAGTTCCCGATAGGTGAGCCAGCGATTGTCTTCCTCTGGAACACGCATCCAGGATCCCACATGGACTTCATAAATGGAGAGGGGCGCGGCCAGAGGGTTCCACTCCGTGCGCGCTGTCATCCAGGCACGGTCGTTCCAGGCATAGCGGGAAAGATCGCGCACGATCGACGCCGTGCGCGGGCGCAATTCCCCGGCTTGCGCGTAGGGGTCGGCTTTTACCAATAACGTATCACCCTCCCTGGTGCGGATTTCATATTTATAGAGGGTGTGCTCCGGCAGATCGGGAAGAAACAGCTCCCAGAGGCCGCTCGCGCCACGATTGGTCATCGGATGGCAGCGCCCGTCCCATCGATTGAAGTCGCCGACCACGCTCACGCGGGTGGCATTGGGCGCCCAGACGACAAAGTGGACGCCCGTGACCTGCTCGACCGTGCGGATATGGGCCCCCATACTGTCATAGGCCTTATAAAAGGTGCCTTCTGCAAACAGATGGAGTTCAAAATCCGTCAAGAGCGGTGGAAACGCATAGGGGTCATGCTGCTCGATGAGGGCGCCGTCGTGCTGCGTGACTCTGAATTGATACTGCAGGAGTGCCATGTCGTCCGGAACGACGGCTTCAAACAGCCCGGCCTCGTGGAGGCGGGTCATGGGCTGGAGCGGCGTCGACAATGGGGACGGGATGACATCGACCCGGGCTGCATAGGGGAACCAGGCGCGGATGACGAGACAAGGTGCGCCGTCGATCGTGCTGCGGTGCGGGCCTAAGATGGATCGTGGATTCCAGTGCGTGCCGGCCATGAGCCGGTCGAGATCTTCGGCCTGCACCTCGGTGTGTGACGGCATGGGTCCTATCCTAGCAGGATCTTGTGAAAACTCCGCTAACTTTTTTCAAGTGATGGTTGATCTGCACGAAAGGGGGCATGGCGTGCGCGTTGTTCATGAGCGGTTCTGCGGCAATCGCCGACAGGCCGCTCTGGAGAACGGAGTTGCGAGTTTCGGGTTTCTGGTTTCGTGTTGTCAGAACCGCGACTCCACAACCCGCACCCCGTAACCGGAAACCCGGAATATGTTCTGCGACGAACCATCATGAATACTGCGGGTGAGGAAAGCCGACTCTCATTGCATTGCGGCTGAAGCCTCTGGATAATGCGTAGAATTCTTTAGGTGAGGAGTATCGTGCAGATGATGAGAGGGATGACATGTCGTCCATGACGCTGGCGCTGCTTATTTTCGGCAGCTGCTATCTGGTCATCATGACCGAGCGGATCCACAAGACGATCGTCGCGTTGAGCGGCGCGGCCTTGATGATCGCCTTCGGCGTGGTCTCGCAGGACGAAGCGTTTTATTCCCACGAATTCGGCGTGGATTACAGCGTGGTGTTTTTGCTGATCGGGATGATGGTCATCATCAACATCGTCAGGGAGACCGGCCTGTTCGAGGTCTTGGCGATTTGGGCTGCGAAGCAGGCCAGGGCCAAACCGTTTCGGCTCATGGCGCTCCTGGCAATCTTGACGGCCGGCCTTTCGGCGATGCTCGACAACGTCACAACGGTCTTGCTGATGGCGCCGGTGACACTGGCGATCTGCAAACGGCTGGAGTTGAACCCGGTCATGTTTCTGCTCTGTGAAGCTCTGGCATCCAATATCGGGGGCACAGCGACGCTGGTCGGTGATCCGCCGAACATCATGATTGCGAGCAAAGCCGAACTGGGATATTTGGATTTTCTCCTTGTGCTTGGGCCCATCGCGCTGCTGATTATGGCGGCGTTTCTTGGCGCGATGTGGCTGGTCTTCGGCAGGAGCATGGCGGTGGCGCCACACCTGCGCGACGCGGTCTTGGCGTTGAATCCGCAGGATGCGATTCGTGATCGCGGGTTGCTCCGGCGTTGTGTGTGGGCCCTGGGCGCGGTCAATCTCGGATTCGCGTTCCATTCGTTCATCCACCTTGAACCGGCGACCGTCGCGTTGCTGGGAGCCAGCGTCTTCATGCTCCTTGGCCATGCGCGGGGACGATCGAATGAAACCGAAGAAATGACGTATCTGGCGGACGTCGAGTGGAAGACGATCTTCTTCTTCATCGGGCTGTTCATCCTGGTGGGCGGGCTGGTCAAAGTCGGAGCCATCCGGTTTCTTGCCGACCGGCTCGTCCATGTCACGGAGGGGAATGTGGCGGGTGCTACGCTCACGGTGCTCGTCGGTTCGGCGCTGCTCTCCGCGTTTGTGGACAATATTCCCTACGTCGCGGCGATGAATCCCTTGATCGTGGATCTGGCGCGGTCCCTTCATCCGGAGATTGCGGACTATTCGACCCTGGTGCATCAGCCGGACATCATCCCGCTCTGGTGGGCGCTTGCGTTGGGGGCCTGTCTTGGGGGGAACGGCACGATTATCGGAGCGAGCGCGAATGTCGTGATTGTGGAACTTGCGCGGAAGGCCGGCTATCACATCAGCTTCTGGCAGTTCTTTAAAATCGGGTTCCCCGTGATGGTCGGCTCAATTCTATTGAGTGCGGTGTATCTCTGGCTGGTCTTTTTACGATAACAACATTTCGGAGAAGGAGGTGGCTATGTACGTGTGGAGTAAGCGGCTGGTGTTCGCCTTGCTGGGGGTTTTCGTGCTGTTGCTGGGAGTCTTTCTGGTCGGAGGCGCCACGGGCGAAACCAGCGCGTTGAAAGTGCATACCACGCAGTGGATTACCTTGAACTATATCGGGCTCGTACTGTGGGTGTTCGTGTGGATGATTGACCAGGCGCGGGTGCGGGGGAGAAACGTGTGGGTCTGGCTCGTGCCGTTTCTGCTCGCGCCATTGCCGACTCTGATGGCCCTCATCCTCTTTCTGCAGCGCCCGATGAAAGCGTAGCAGCGGCAGGCCGACAGGAGGAGCGCTGTTCCGCGCAACAGGGATAGTGGCCTCGCAATCCAGCAAAAATAGTGCGAGCTGTACAAACGGCATAGTGGCAGAACGGGCAGTGTGCGGCCACGGTGGCACGAACGTGCCTGAAGTCTGCGTACTACGTAGAAGACTCTACGCCGTTTCGCTCCTTGTGAGAAAAGGTGGGAAGCGCGTATATGGTCGGTGTTTGTCCTACGTAGCCTGGCCGTGAGGTCGCCTGACCCGGGCCAGAACGGATTCTCAGCCTGAACCCGTACCGGTTTTAAGGAATGTCTGCTATGTGCGGCTTCCAGATTCATCCGGTTCTTCCGCAGCGGGTCTTCCCACGCAGCATCTCCCACACAGACACATCGTATCGAGATTCGTAGAGCAAGGAGGCAGTATGGCGCTCGCACAACTCTTCTACCTTCGTGAGGCTGTCCGACGCCAGGCACGCAGTCTGCGCAACCGGTGGGGACGAAACAAACGTCCAAGTGGCGCATCACGGACTGCTCCACGCATCACGTCGTCATTCCAGGTAGAGCCGCTTGAGCCACGTGTGCTGCTGTCGGCGACGCCGGTGGAGGTGGTCACAGTGGGGCCAGCCGCGGCTGCCGCGGTAGTAACCACAGACAAAGTGGACTACGCGCCCGGTGAGACGGCCATCATCGTGGGTGCCGGATTTAACACCGGTGAGACTGTCGAGCTGCAAGTGCTACACAACGACGGCGTGCCGAACACAGGCGAAGGCCATGAGCCATGGCAGGTAACCGACGGTTCAGTGAGCGACCTGGACGGCCTCCTCGATGGCAACATCCAAACCACCTGGTATGTCAACCCCGACGACTCGCTCAACTCCTCCTTCGATCTGACTGCCATAGGACTGAGCTCCGGATTACTGGCGACGGCGACGTTTACGGATACGGCATTTGTTTGGGACGGCGGAGGTACGGATGCCAATTGGACGACAGCGGATAATTGGTCGACCAATGTGGCACCCTCGGCAACCGATGACTTGGTTTTTCCTGTTAGTGCGCTGCGGAAGACTAACGTGAATAACTTTGTTAGCGGTACCCAATTTGGCTCGATCCTGTTCCAGGGGAGCGACTACAGTATCAACGGGAGTCAAATCCTGCTGTCTGGCGCGGTCACAAACACCGGTACTGGAAATACGGTGGGAATACCCATCAGTCTTGGAGCAACCTCAGGAGGCATCGCCAGCACATCAGGCACATTTACTTTGTCCGGCGCCATCGACACCAATGCAAAGACCCTGAGCCTCAATGCAGGGAGTGGCACGCTGTTGGTGAGCGGGGTGATCTCCGGGAGCGGGGCGGTCACGACCAGCGGCAGCGGGACGGTGGCGCTGGCCGGAAGCAACAGCTACACGGGCGTGACGACCGTCACCGGCGGGACATTGGGGGTGCGGCATGACAACGCTCTGGGATTTAGCGATGGGACGGCCACCAGCGGAACCGCTGTCACTGGGAACGGTGCCTATGTTCAGTTGGAGAACGGTGTGACGGTGGCCAATGAACGGCTCAGTTCGCTCTCGGGAACGTCTTTTTACTTTGCCAGTACTGGAAGTGGCCTCACGAATGTTTGGGGTGGCAACATCGAGACGGGCTCAACGCTCTATCTCTCTCCATTCTCCGGCAGCACGTTGCGGCTGAATGGGAACCTGGACGCGAACAACGGGTACGTCTATTTATACAACAATGGGACGGTGGATTTCCGCGGTTCTTTTACTGATGTCTATGGCATGCAAGTCTATTCAGGAACCGCGGCGATTAACGCGAACCTCACGACCTTCTATTCGCCGTATATAGGTGCCACGCTTTCGGGGACGGGAGAACTGTCGTGGACAGCGGTGTCTCCTGCGTCTATTTACGGCACGGTCGATCCTGGAAATGGCAGTGCAACCGGCATCCTTACGGTAGAGGATATCGCCTTTCAAAGTGGCAGCTTCGCCGTACGGCTCAATGGCACCACGGCGGGGAGCCAATACGACCAGTTGAAAGTCAACGGCACAGTGCAAGTGGCTGGCACTCTCAACGTGACGCTGGGTTCCAGTTTCACCACTGTGGGAGACACGTTCAGGATCATTGATAATGACGGGACCGACCCAATCGTCGGCACGTTCAATGGCCTACCCCAAGGCGGTCTTGTCTCTTTCGGGGGCAATTATTTTGAAATTAGCTATGTTGGCGGCACGGGCAACAACGATGTGGTGCTCACGACCCTCACGACTAATAGCTTTCCCACGGCCAACTCGCAGAGTGTCACCACAAATGAAGAGACGGCTATCAACATCACGCTCACCGGGAACGATCCTGATGTCGATCCAGTTACCTTTTCCATCGACACCAATCCGGCCCATGGCACGCTGAGCGGTAGCGGGGCCAACCGTACGTATACTCCGGCATCAAACTTTGCCGGGTCGGACAGTTTCGTATTCCGCGTGACGGACTCCCAAGGTGGCTTTGGAACTGCAACCGTGTCCATCACGGTCAACAACACCCAAGACTCACCAACCCAAGTGAACCTGTCCAATGCTTCGTTGAATGAGAACACACTGGTTAATACGATCGTCGGCATGCTAACCACCGTAGACCCGGACGCAGGGGACACCTTTATCTACACTCTCGTTGCAGGAACCGGGGCTACGGATAATGGGTCCTTTACAATTGTCGGCGATCAGTTGAAGTCGCTGATTAGTCCAAACTTTGAGACCAAGTCCAGCTACTCGGTCCGCGTTCAGTCGACAGACGCCGCTGGTGCCTGGGTTGAACGTGCGTTCACCATTACGATCAATAATGTCAACGAAGCCCCTACGGCGCTAAATCTTTCGGCGACGTCGGTCGATGAAAATGTCCCCGCCGGCACCGTAGTAGGAACGTTCGGCTCCGAATTCACGAGGTTCTTCGTCGCCGTCGATCCAGTCAAGGATCGCGTCGGCGGTCTGCGGTGTCATTCCAGGCAGATGCATCAAGATCTCGCGGGATTGGCGTTGCGATTCCTTGACCAGCGGCAAGGAATTGACGCAGAGCTT
>JABMDH010000010.1 GCA_015904075.1 Nitrospira sp. | reverse complement strand
TCGCAGCCGGAAGTCATTCTCCATCGTGACGGCGGCCAGGTCACGGAGCCCTACGAAGAGCTGACCATCCAAGTGCCGGAAACCTACCAGGGCGCCGTCATCGAAGAGATCGGTAAACGCCGTGGAGAAATGCGGCACATGAAGCTGGTCCATTCCGACGTCGGCCCAGGCGACATGCATCTGGAATACTACATTCCCACGCGCGGCATCATGGGGCTGAAGAACATCCTCATGGCCAAAACGCGCGGCACGATCATCATGCACCATGTGTTCAAGGCCTACGAAGCGGCGCACGAACAGGATCTGCTTGTCACCGCCCACGGCTCCCTCTGCGCCTTTGAAGACGGCACCACCACAGGCTACGCGCTGTTCATGGTCCAAGAACGCGGCGAACTGTTTCTCGGCCCCGGTGTGGAGGTCTATCGAGGCATGGTCGTCGGCGAGAACAGCCGCGATGAAGATCTGGACGTTAACGTGTGCAAAGAAAAGCACCTCTCGAATATGCGAGCCTCCGGCTCCGACGAAGCCTTGGTGCTCACGCCTCCTCGGGAAATGACCTTGGAATTCGCATTGGAATACATTCGGGGCGACGAACTCGTGGAAGTCACCCCCCAAAATCTGCGCCTCCGTAAGCGGCTGTTGAATCCGGACGACCGCCGCAAGGCCAAAAAATCTGGTAAATGATACGTTGTTCGTAACGTGTCGTTCGTTTGCGAAATACGCTTTACGATGAACGAGATACGGACCCTGAGATGAGAATCCGCAAAAAGACCCCCAAGCCGTCCGCCAAGCGCCCGCCCCTCTACTTTATCGGCTATCGCGGCACGGCTCCGTCCACGGACGAACTTGTGATGCAGTACGAACGTGAGTACGGCGGACCATTGTCCATTCGCCATGAAGCGGGATCGCCCGAATCCTGGCAAGCAACACACGGCCCCTGGTCAGCCCATGTCGTAATGCCGTTACCGGCAAGCCACGTTGCCGAGATCATGAAACAACTGGCCTGGGAACACCCCCTGATGGGCGCCATCGCGCCTTCCGTCGCACCCCCGCGAGATATGCCGGACGCGGTTCTGCTTGGCGCCCGGCTGGCCCGCTGTCTGACTCTCCTGACACAGGGAACCGCGTATGATGTGACCACGCAGGCTTACCTCAATCCATCAGATTGGCAGAATCGCGCCCTGACAACCTTTCAGATCGATGATCATCTGTCTGTCGCACAAGACGAAGCCGCTCGGCCCGACCATGTCTGGTTTTACTCGTTGGGGCTGGCGAAATTCGGATTAGACGAGATCGAACTCTTTCAAGGTAAAGGACTTCCGGAGAGCGCTGCGAAGGAGATTCTGAACGCAGCGGCCCATGAGCTGTTGCGTATGGGGCAGTCGCCCAAAGTCGGGACCTCGATCCACCTTCCTGCGCTGGGCCAGACTCTGCGTATTGTGAACTACCGTACGGCTGCTCCGGCAGGTCGCATGATGGGATTCCGTCAACTTCAAAGTTAGCGAATCTTTATAATACAACGACTTATCACTCTGCGGCTGGAGTGCTAGGTCTTTCGGCCCGTTGACAATCTTTCAAGCCGCACAGTACAAAATTACTCTCATTGTGCGTATAGGCCAGACTTTCAACCATATGAAGGAGGATCCCAGATGAGCGACGTAGCTGCAGAAATTAAAGCGGGCGATACCGCGCCGGATTTCAACTTGAAGGACCAGGATCAGAAGGACGTGAAGTTGAGCGATTTTAAGGGCAAGAAGAATGTCGTGCTCTGCTTCTACCCGTTGGACTGGAGCCCCGTGTGTCAGGGCGAGAACAAGTGTTTGACCGATGACCACGTGGCTGAGATCATGAAACAACTGGCCTGGGAACATACCTTGATGGGCGCCATCGCGCCCTCCCTCGCACCCCCGCGAGATATGCCGGACGCGATTCTGCTTGGTGCCCGGCTGGCCCGCTGCCTGACTCTCCTGACACAGGGAACCGCGTATGATGTGACCACGCAGGCGTACCTCAATCCATCGGATTGGCAGAATCGCCCACTGACAACCTTTCAGATGGATGATCATCTATCTGTGGCACAAGACGACACCGCTCGGCCCGACCACGTCTGGTTCTACTCGCTGGGTCTGGCGAAATTCGGATTGGATGAGATCGAACTCTTTCAAGGTAAAGGACTGCCGGAGAGTACTGCGAAGGAAATTCTGAACGCAGCAGCCCATGAGTTGTTGCGGATGGGGCAACCCCCCAAAGTCGGAACCTCGATCCATCTTCCTGCGCTGGACCAGACTCTGCGCATCGTGAACTACCGTACGGCGGCTCCGGCAGGCCGTATGATGGGATTCCGCCAACTTCAAAGTTAGCGAATCTTTTATAATACAATGGCTTATCACTCTGCGCCAAAAGAGCTAGGTCTTTCGGCCCGTTGACAATCTTTCAAGCCGCACAGTACAAAATTAATCTTATTGTGCGTACAGATCGGACACTCAACCATATGAAGGAGGATCCCAGATGAGCGACGTAGCTGCAGAAATTAAAGTGGGCGATACCGCACCGGATTTCAACTTGAAGGACCAGGATCAGAAGGACGTGAAGTTGAGCGACTTTAAGGGCCAGAAGAATGTCGTGCTCTGCTTCTACCCGTTGGACTGGAGCCCCGTGTGTCAGGGCGAGAACAAGTGTTTGACCGATGACTTCCCCAAGTTCCAATCGGCCAACGCAGAACTGTTCGGCATCAGCTGCGACAGCTTTTTCTCGCACAAGGCTTGGGCCGACTCCATGGACCTCAAGCATCGGTTGTTGTCGGACGTGCATCGGACCACAGCCAAGGGCTATGGCCTCTATTTTGAGCCGTTGAACTGTTCGAAGCGTGCAACCGTCATCGTCGACAAGAACGGCAAGGTCGCCTACGTGAAGGTACAAGAGATCAAGGTAGCGCGTGAGGACAACGAAATCCTCAGCGCACTCGCCAAACTGAGCTAGGAAATGCTGAGAGCTGAGTGCTGAGATTGGAGAGAAGTCCTCTCCGGTCTCAGTACTCAGCACTGGTTACTATGTCTGGTACAGTTCAAGACGTCAGAGACGAGAATTACAAGGAATTCACCGACAGCGCCGGCGCGGTCGTGGCGTACGGGCTCGCGACCTGCGAGCCCTGCATCACCTACGACCCGATTCTGGAAGCCACCGCCGCGCAATTCCCATCTATCAAAGTGGGCAAGGCCAAGATGCATGTGCCCGGCCGCTGCCGCGAGATCAAGAAAGCCCATACGTTCGAGACATACCCAACCACCCATTTCTTCGCCCACGGCAAGTTGCTCCTGACGCGCGAAGGCGTCGTTGAACCTGCCGAACTCGCCGCACTGATCAACGATCATCTGCTGAAATAAAACTGTCCTCCCATCGCCACGAATCCGACGCCTTCTCCGCCTTTGACATCTGTCGTGACATATCGATATGGTAATTCAAAAATGGAAGCCCGGCGCCGGCGGGAAATCCGCAACCTGATACCGCTTGAACTTCTTGAGGAGCCTTGCGCATGAACAACACAATCGGTGGAATGATCGCCGTCTTGATATTGGCTGTATCGTCGCCGGCCTTGGCGCATACGGACGAATATTTTGAAGCGGTTGAGGCGCCTCATGGCGGGCAATTGCGCATGACCGGTCCGTTTCATGTGGAGCTGGTTGCGAAGGAAGGGGAACTCACCGTGTACGTGACGGATCATGCGGATACGAAGATCAGCGTAGACGGCGGCCTGGCCAAAGCCACCGTTGAAACGGGCCAGACCAGAACTCAGGTTCATCTCCACCCGGTTGGGGACAATATGCTTAAAGGATCCGGCGTCTTTTCGCTCATGCCGAATACCGTCGTGATCGTCTTCATGAAACTGCCGAATCATGATGCACACTCTGCCCGTTTCATCCCGCTTAAGCCGAAGGCCGAACCGAGTGTGAAGTCCCAAGAGGGAACGTCTGCAACCGACGGCACAGAGCACCACCATCACCACCACACGCCGAAGCATTGATGGCCGGTATCCGGCCCCATCAATCCATACAGAACGGGATTTTGAGGAGAACCGACTATGAAACATCTGCTGGGTCATCTTGTCCTTGGTGTACTGCTGATCTGCTCAGTGCCGGTGGAAGCTCATAAGGCAAAACGCGACGAAGTGGTGAAGCCGCTTCACGGCGGGCAAGCACTTGCCGCGGGACCGTATCACCTGGAACTGGTCGCCAAGAGCGGAGAACTGGTCCTGTACGTGACAGACCATGCGGACAAGGCCATCCCCACTGAAGGGGCGAAAGCCAAGGCCACTATCCAGCAAGGATTTGAAAAGGCCAGAATTGAAGTGGTGTTGGAACCATCCGGTGACAACCAGCTGACGGGGACCGGTGCATTTACGGTCAACCAGGATACCGGGATCATGGTCTTTCTCAAGTTGCCAAACCAGGAGGCCCACGCCGCCCGCTTTACCCCGCTCAGCCAGAAGCTACTACCAAACAAAAGAGGGTAGAAGAAATCGCTCTCGACGGGACTCCGTAACAATCAGCCCTGCTCTGTGGCATTGTCGGGCTGGTTCTGGTTCAACCGAACCACTTTCATTCGACGAAAATGCGATGAGCAGGGGGGACAGAGCCGGAGAACGCTTGTTCACCCCGCGTAGTCGAAGGAGAGGTCGCGTGACTGGACTAGACGGACATTGGCAAGTTGACCGGACACGATATCAGAGGCGAGCGAGTTCCAAATCCGTTCGGCAAGCTGCCCGCCCGTGACTTGCTCGACACCGAACACCCGGCGAAGATCCTGACGATCAAAGACCTTCACCACTCTCTCACGCACCAAGCGATCCAGCGCGCCGATATCGGTCACCATGCCGGTTGTCGAATCGATCGGGCCACTGACCGTGATGAAACAATCCCATTCACGGCCTTGACTGCCGTCCTGAATGGCCGTGAATGAATAGCGCCGGGTGACGGCCGCAACATCCAATCCCGCTGCCGCTGTCACTTCGGCAGAGAGATCCTCGTCCTCGCACAAGCGGACCGTATGGAGCGTCCCGATGTCCTGCTGAGGAACCAGCTTCGCCCACAGCACAGACGCCAGGTTTTCCGATGTGGGAATTCGATCTTTGAAATAGGGCATGTCGAGATTCAGATTCTTGTGATCGAACTCTTCGATCACGTCGAGCAGCACCCGCTTCAGATCGAACAGATTGACGACCATGCCCGTCTGCGGGTCGATCTCGCCGGAGACGGTGACTTCAAGTAGATAATTGTGGCCGTGGGCAGGCGGGTTGTAACAGAGGCCGAACGTCGCGCGGTTCCTGGCTTCATCCCACTCCGGCTTGATGTAGCGGTGGGACGAGGAAAATTCGATGCGCTTGGTTAGTAAGATAGAAGACATGGTTGCGGACCGCACGTTTTAATTATGAGGCGGCGGCGTTCGTTGCGGCCACGAACGCCACGCCGGACTCAGAACTCACCGCTCACAACGAACACGTTTGATTTAAGTCGGAAAGCCATTCCTCTCTCATACTGCCTGGCACAGCCGTGTGAACGTGGTATTCGCCATGATCCACCGTAAGCATCACCGGCTGGCGAAGATCGGCGATCGCCGAGTGCATGGATATCGTCGGACGAAATCTGACGAAATGCACCGCGCTGATCTTGGTTTCGTGGCTGTGACCTCCTTCAAATTCCCCGAAGGCCCGCTCACCCCCGGCCACGATCGCCACCTTCTCTCCATGATCAAGTCCCATGAACTGATCAAGCCAATGTTTCATCATGGCTTCCTCGGTGATTTCGATCAAGAGAGTCGCGCTCAATTCACCAGCCGCCGGCAACAGTGCATTGTACACATCTAACTCATTTTGGATCTTTGAAGGCTCGACGATGTGCTCGACCCGAACCATCTCTTGGATCTGAAACAGCAAGGTGTCTCGGTTCTCGAACACCACCGTCATCAACGGGCCGAGAGCAATCCGCCGGCGGCGCTTCAACTCGATGATCCGCGCACGGAACGACTCTCGTTGACGCTCATAGTCGGTTGTGGATAAGAGATCTGTCTGTATCAGCTGCTTCATCGCCTATCCTGCATTTCACGGTTGATGTTTGACGACTGACGATCCGGTTGACGGCAACCCGTAGGCATCACGGACGATCTGAATAGGATGAAGAGACGCCTTGCCTCCCACGTGTGCCGAAGCCCCGGCCTGATCCAACTGCAATCCGGCCAGCGGGCAATCGGATGCGACACGATCAGCCGGAGCCTGCTCGATCGCCCGCACGGCCTTCCCTGCGATTTTCATCGAGAGCGAGAAGAACTCCGTTTTTGCAGACCATGCGCCGTCATGCCCCGAACATTTTTCGATCACATCGACCTGCGCACCGGCACATTCCATCAACTCTTTGGACTTAAAGCCGATGTTTTGGTCTCTGAGATGACAAGGAATCTGATACGCGACGCGGCCTGGGTTGTGCTGAAAATCCGTCGCCAGCACGCCGTCACGCTTCAGCTTCATCAGGTACTCACATACATCGAAGGTCCGTTCGGCGGCTTTCTTGACTGCCTCCCCGCCGACGACCTCCGGGTATTCGCGCTTCCACATGAGACTGCAGCTGGCGGTCGGCACGACAATGTCATACCCTTTCTCAACCCACGGGAGAAACGATGCGACATTCGCCGCAGCAGCCTGTTGAATCGACTTCGTATCACCAATGTCGAATGACGGCATGCCGCAACAGCGCTGTTCCGGCATGACCACATGGACCCCGTTCTTCTCCAGTACCTGAACGGTGGCCTTCCCCACATCGGACGCTTGGTAGTTCACCAGGCAACTGCCGAACAGCGCCACTTTTCTCGCCCCGGCTTCTGCCACCTGCGCCCCGCCACGCCGGCTCCACCAACGGGCAAAGGTCTCGGATGAAAAGTTCAAGACGTGACGATCCCGGTGCACCCCTGCAATAGCCTCCCCGATTAAACGAACGATACGGACGCTGAGGAGCCAATTGATCAGAGGAGCCAACGTGCTGCCGATCGTACCGAGCATGTCCGTCTTGATCAGCCATCGATCCCGCCAGGATACGCCCCTGGTCTCCGCCAGATGCTTTTTCCATGCGATCATCAGACGTGGAAAATCCAACGCATACTGATGCGGGGGCGTGTACGGGCAATGGTTGTAACAGAGCTTGCAGTAGTAACATTCATCGACGATCCGGTGGTGATCGACCTGCGTCAACTTGGCGACGTCGCCTTCGTACGAATCGATGCCGTCGAGCAGCGTATTGAACGACGGACAGAGGTTAAAACAACGGCGGCAGCCGTCGCACACCTCATAAATCCGCTGCGTCTCCTTCTGGAGGCGTGTCGCGTCGATGGGGTTCAGCAAACTTAAGCCATTCACAGCTTGTATTGTCCCTTGGGATTCCCCCTGAATACAAGATCGAAAAAGAAAAGGGTGGACTAGGTTACCCCAGTCCACCCTCGTATCGACATCAATGAAACGGACTAACCCTTCAGACCGTCGAGCCCCTTCTGGAACCGATTGGCATGCGAACGCTCGGCTTTCGCCAGCGTCTCAAACCATTCAGCCAACTCGGCGAACCCCTCTTCGCGGGCGGTCTTCGCCATGCCCGGATACATT
>JABMDH010000001.1:12118-16863 GCA_015904075.1 Nitrospira sp. | reverse complement strand
AGCATGAGAGTGCAGGAGGCGCAACCAGTGACGACCGTCTCGTACGGCACCAGAGAACGGAGATTGAACCGAGCTCCCTCTCGCGCCAGATCTTGATGCCCGTAGGTTTGAATCGGCGTCCCCGAGCAACGTTGCGGGGGCAGTGCCGGCTCAACGCCGTGCTTCCGCAGCACACCGATCACGGCATCTCCGATGCCATCATCAAAGTAGTTCGCCGCACAGCCGTGAAAGTAGGCTACTCCGCTTGACTGTACCCGGCCTGAATCGGTCGGAATCAATTCCGCATAGCGCTCACGCAAGTGCGTCACCGCTAGTTTCGGCAATAGTAACTCGTGCGGCAATCGAGCCGTCGAGGCCAGTGCAGCCATCACCGGCCTGGTCACTTCCTCGATGATCCGTCTGAGCCATGGGCGGTCCCACATCTGCTGTGTCTTACCGAGCCATCGCAGCAGCGCGTCAAACCCTGTCCCTCTGGCTTGCAATCTGAAAATCCAGCCGGCCAGGCGATTGGGATGTTCGGCCCGTTTTTTCAAAATAAGCTCAGATACGTCCACCCCGGCCGGACAAATCGTCCGGCAGGATTTACAATTGAGGCAGGCCTCCACGACTCGTTTGGAATCCAGGTAGCTGTAATCCTTGGCCGTCACGATCTCGAACCAGCCCCGCGCACTCATGTCTTCCGATTGGAAGACATCGTAGACCGGGCAGACTGAATTGCACTTGGCGCAGGTCGCGCAGGACTTGGAAAGCCGCGTATAGTCGATGTGGTCGGTAAAGGGCCGGTCGCTGATCTTAATACCAGGGTTGAGAATATTGCCAGGATCGAAGGCTTTCTTCACCTGGACAAAGAGGCCATAGAGTTCTTCCCCGAACATCTTCTTCACATACTCGGCCCGGATACGGCCATCGCCATGTTCCCCACAAATTGACCCGCCGAATCGATCTAACACCACCGAATGAATCTCATGATATCCTTGAACCATTCTCTCAAAGTCACGGGTGTCATTCACATTCAATAGCGGAACAACGTGGGCATTTCCATTTCCAATGTGACCGAAAATTGCCACCGGCACCTGCTGTTCTTCGAAAAACTCCTCTAGATACTGGATCAATTCGCTGATCCGCTCGGCACGCACGACCACATCGTCGACGAAATTAATGTGCTTCTTCTGCGGATCAAATCGATAGAGTGTCGGATACAATGCTTTTCTCGATTTCCAGAGTTGTTCCCGCTGTTCAGGATCGAAGGCCAGAGTCAGCTCCGACGCAAGCGTGAAGGAACGGCAGACAGCCGCCATCTGTTCGGCCCGCTCATGAAGATCCACCTCGAAGGAATCGGCATCCAATTCAATCAGTAATGTCGCCGCCGCCTCAGCCGGCACACCATGCTTGGCCCGCCCGATCAGATTGAGCGTGTTGGCATCCATTACTTCCAAGGCGCTCGGCGTCAGCGCGAGCAGGTGCGGCACCGCTTCGCCGACTTCCTGTAGATGGCGAAGGTGAATGAGCGCGGTCAATGTGGCCTTCGGCTTCTCGACGAGTGACAACCTGGCTTCACTCACGACACCCAAAGTCCCCTCGCTGCCCACCAGCAATTTCGGCAGATCGAACCGCCCATCCGCGAGGCCATCGGCAAGACCGAAGAGGTTATAGCCGCAGCTGTTCTTGCTGACGCTCGGCTTCTTAGCATGGAGTAGGCCCGCATGGGTTTGCACAAGGACAAAGATCTCGCGCAGTGCCGGGATCGTCGAAAGCAATCGCTCAAGCGCCGGATCATCCAGTCCATAGGATTGCGCGTCCAGCCATATTCCGGAGGCCAGGCACATCCTCATCCCCTGGACATTGTCCTTGACCGCTCCATAGCGCAATGTGTGTGGACCGGACGAATTGTTGGCCAGCATGCCGCCCAGCTTGCACATATCTCCACTGGAAGGGTCCGGCCCGAACATCAATCCATCGCGCGCCAACTGCCTGTTTAATTCGGCGAGGACCATCCCCGGCTGCACACGCGCCCATTTCTGCTCACGGTTCAGCTCAAGAATCCTATTAAGCCGTGAGACATCCAGGATGATCCCCGACCCAATGGCAGAACCTGTCAGATTCGTGCCGGCGGCTCGTGGTGTGAGAGGAATCCCTCGCGCCACCGCATAGTCAATCGTGCGCGCGATATCCTCTTCGGACTCGACCAGTACCACTGCCTTGGGCATCATGCGATAGATACTGGCATCAACGGCATAGGCCGTAAGGGCCGGAGCGTCATCCTTCACTTTCTCCGAGCCAAGTAGAGCCCTGAGGTCTGCCGCGATCGCGTGGGATCGTTCTGGAAGGATGAGGGTTGGCGCAGTCATGGAAAGGTAGTCTATTCTAAGCGAGCAGTTGTAATAAGCACAAGGGACGGTTGTTGGCACAAAGCAAATCTCCTACAATGCGGCTCTGTTTATGAGGGAGTGTACTCAATGGCTCGTCCCGCCCTGTATGTCACGCGACGGCTTCCCGACTCGATCATGTCTGTAATCCGAGAACAGTACCGGTTGATTGCCGAACCCACGGATCAGCCGCCACCCCCGGAGGCCCATACAGACTACTTCGCGCAGGCAGAGGCGGTGATCTGCACGCTGGCCGATCGCATTGATGCGCCCCTGCTATCCAACGCCCCGCATCTAAAAATCGTGGCTAATTACGCGGTGGGTTACAACAACATCGATCTTGCCGCCGCACAGGCGTGTGGCATCGTCGTCACCAACACGCCTGATGTGCTGACCGATGCGACGGCAGATCTCACGTGGGCGTTACTGTTCGCAATCGCTCGGCGCGTAGCAGAAGGAGACCGTTGGATACGCAGCGGCACCTGGCCAGGCTGGGCGCCGACTCAAATGCTGGGGTTCGATGTGTCAGATAAGACGCTCGGCATCATCGGCATGGGACGGATCGGCCAAGCTGTCGCGCAGCGAGCCCAGGGATTTCGTATGACGGTGGCGTATGCGAGCCGCCGGCCGGTCACAGCCCCTGCTGGTGTTGCCTGGAACCGCCGTTCATTCGATGAAGTGCTCAGACAGTCAGACTTTTTGTCGCTCCATGTCCCGCTCACCGACAGTACCCGCCATTTCATCGGTTCCCGTGAGCTGGGCATGATGAAGCCCACCGCGATCCTTCTCAACACCTCTCGTGGTTCTGTGATCGACGAGGCTGCATTTGTGTCAGCGCTCCAAACTGGAATAATTGCAGGAGCTGGTCTGGATGTCTACGAGCATGAGCCGGCCATTCACCCTGGACTCATGACGATGCACAATGTCGTGCTGCTGCCGCATCTTGGCTCGGCAACGCAGGAAACCCGCATTCGGATGGGGCAAGTCTGTCTCGACAATATTGCAGCAGTGTTAGGAGGAATACCGGCGCCGAATCAGGTTCGATCAGGCTAACTCGCAAGACGGAGCGAAGCGGTTGCGGACTGGCTCCGACCCTTGATTGCCGCAAGCCTGGTCGGTACATCGTGAAAAGAAGGAATGGACTGAAACGTCACCGTTGCCTTCATCCACTCCTCTGCGGCCTCATAGAGCAACCCCAATTCATAACGAAGTGCTTGACCGTTCGCCCCTTGAGCGCGAGAGTCTGACAATACTGCTTCCAACCCTCGAATTGCCTGGAGGACATGCCCTTCCTCCTTGTCGCACAGCGCCATCATCAGATGAGAATCGAGACAGAAGGTGTCCGCTGTCCGTGCGATCTCGAATTCTGCCCTCGCCTCCGAATAGAGTGCCATATTCTTGTACGCAACACCCAGCGTGAAGTGCGCTTCATAATCGGGCACCGGAGTTGCTGCGGCCGCCGGCTCGACGGGAATCGGCTGTTGACCATCATCGATGTCCTTTCCAACCGTCACCTGCACCACCTCGGGCTGTCCCATCTCCGCCTCTTGAGTCCCCTCGCCGTGTACCTCGACATTCATCTGCACAGAAGCAGTATCTGTTGCAGTTGGGTATATGGCACACATACTCGTCGCATCCGGCTCGGCACCTTCCAGCGAAAAACTCAATTCTTGCTCGGACTGAAGGTGTGCGCGCACAGGCCTGAAATCATCTGGCTCCGCCCCTTCAATCGAGAATGTGCTGACATCGCTTGAGACAGCCCCCTGCGTCGACGATTCGGCTGGAGCCACAGATTCTCCATGTATTTTTGCTGCCAGGCGCTGTTTGTTTGCCAACTTTACTTGTGCAAAAGCTGCTCGGAAATCAGCATCATCCGCTAACGGCACAATTTTCTTAATTTGTGACAGGTCTTTTTTAAAGGCTGGGCCTATAGCTTTCTCAATCAAGCTGCTAAGGCCAGGGTTGGCCTGATTTAACCAGCGGCGCGGTGTAATGCCATTGGTCACATTGGTCATTTTTCCAGGGAAGATGCGGTCAAAATCGGCAAATAAAGTGCTTTTTAGCAACTCGCTGTGCAGCTCTGCCACGCCGTTAACGGTATGACTGCCGACTACGGCCAAATGCGCCATGCGCACACGTCGGCCATGGCTTTCATCAATAATGGATACGCGTCTTAATAACTCAACATCTCCTGGGAAACGCTGATTTACCATATGCAAGAATTCATGGTTGATTTGATAAATAATTTCCAGGTGGCGCGGCAGTAAGCGGCCAAATAGATCTACGGTCCAGGTTTCCAATGCCTCAGGCATCAGTGTATGGTTGGTATAAGCAAAAATTTTACCCACCAGCTCCCAGGCCAATGCCCATGGCAGATGA
>JABMDH010000001.1:5210-12018 GCA_015904075.1 Nitrospira sp. | reverse complement strand
CAAATAACTCTTCATGCAGATCTTCCATTCCAGGCTCAGGATGCACCAATAACAACTCGACGGCTCTGGCATATTGCTGTGCGGCGGCGGCACGGTTCTGTTGCCGTTCACACAACTCTCCATTCAGCTCCAACAGCGGCACGGAGTCCGGTTGTGCCGACAAAAATTCCTTGATCAGGGTTTCGGCAAGAGGAAGATCCTGCGCGCGCAAAGCTTCTCCGGCCAAAAATCGGTACTCACCCAACGCCAGCTGGAAATCACCACGCTGCAAATGAAGCCGTGCAAGTAATTGACAGACTTGAGGGTTGCCTGGTTCTCTTGAGAGTATTTGGTTTAAAATCGCTTCCGCCCCGGCATACTGTTTTTCCTCCATCCTTCGTATCGCTTCGTCAAGCGGACCGAGTGGCGGTGATGATGTAGTTTTTTCAGAAGCGGGAGTTCCAGCCTTTACGGCCTTAATCGAAATCGTTCCTCCTTTCTTTACACCCTCAACAAACTGTGCCGCTTCATGGTTCTTCGGATCGATTCGGAGCACAGCAAGATACGCATCCTTCGCCTCCTCATGACGCCCCTGCATAGAACGTTCACGACCCAGCTGAAGATATACCTCTGAGGCTTCATCCGGTCGGTTATCCTGCAGACAGAGTTCGGCAATACGTTGTTGGGCACTCAAATTGGAAGGGTCAAGGCTGACGATTTTCTGGTAGAGCACCAGCGCATCTTTCGGCTTGCCCTCCTTAATCAATTGCTTCGCCAGCATGAGATAGTCCTGTGCTGCGCTGCTGATGAGGCCGCGTTCTCCATTGAGATCCCCAAGGTGGCGATAGACCTCATACTTCGTCGGATCACACTTGAGTACCTTCTTGTAGGTTGCGATCGCCTTGACCGTGGCCCCTTCTGCCTTGAAGAGTTTCGCAGCCTGAAAAAATGCAGCGCTCGCTTCTGATACCGCATTTCGTTTCAAATACAGATCCCCGATGGAATTAGGGATACTGCCGTCGTTGGGAGCTTCCGCAGCCAGCTTTTTCCATTCGGCAATCGCCTCCGTAATCTGGCCTTTTGAAGCCAGCAGCTGAGCCTGTTGAAGCACCTTGCTACGATCCATGGGCAAGACAAGTCCCTCTTACCAAGAATAGGCAAACGCTAACAGTATCAAGAGGTTTTGTCGAGAAAATGGAGGAATTATGGCGGCAGTCTATTACAACACGATGGGCCTGTCCTCCAAGAGAAGACAGGCCCATTCACCGAAATAGCACGCTGGTACCTATTTAGGAAGCAGCGATGGCTGATTTCAACACATTGGCGGCTTGAGGGCCTTTCGCTCCCTGCACAATTTCAAACTCAACATTTTCACCTTCTTTTAAAGTCTTGAACCCATCCCCCTGTAATGCGGAATAGTGGACAAAGACGTCTTCGCCGCTATCAAGACGGATAAACCCAAACCCTTTCCGATCGTTGAACCACTTCACTGTTCCCTTTGTCTTCACAACACTCCTCCTTTCCTAATGGCCATGGGCAACGAGCCCCCTAGCCACGAAACCGCGGTTGAGACACGACTAGGTAATATAAGTCGAACCTGGCGGGTAGAACCGACGGGCACCTGCACAAGTATTGCATCGCTCACGGGACCCATCATGTGGAGGAAAACCGCGCTGCATGTACCATAGCGCCCATACCCTGTCAAGCGATTCTTTTGCAAACAAGATTCATGCGCGAGGTTTACAAGCAGACAGGACTCCCCTATAGTGTTCCTGTCACCGCCACCTAAGAGCCCTGTGATCCTACGAACTCTGCTTGATCGCTACATTTTCACCGAACTACTCTCCCCGTTCGGCCTGAGCCTTGGTGCGCTCTGTTTTGTCATGTTGACGAGGGAATTGCTGCGTCTCGTCGAATTACTGGTGTCAAAGGGCGTCGGCTTATGGTCGGTCTTGAAAGTGATTGCCATGCTGTTGCCATCCGGCTTGGTATTGACCCTTCCAATCGCCGGACTCATCGCATCCATTACGGCCTTCGGCCGTTTATCCTACGATAAGGAACTCGTGGCGATGCGGGCTGCAGGGCTAAGTCTCTTCCGCCTGTCTCAACCGGTATTTCTCTTCGCCCTGACAGTCTTCGGTCTCACACTAGTCCTCTCCCAGTGGGGACAACCTTGGAGCTCATTAAATCTTAAGAAGGTTGCGCTCAACTTGCTGAAGGATCAGCTTGTCCTCGCGCTGGAACGAGGTACGTTTAACGAGCCGATTCCGCACATGGTGATTTATGTTCCCGATGCCGTCGACGGCCGGTCCACGAAAGGCATTTTTGTATCGGATGAGCGGACGGCCAAGGAACCGCGCATCATTGTGGCGGAGGACTATCAGGTGTTCATGGATCAGGCGAACAACCAGGTTGCCCTGCGCCTCGTCAATGGCGTCATCCATACCCATCCGGATCAGGTCGATCAATACCGTCTCGTGTCTTTTGCGAGCTACGATATCAAATTGAGCTTGAGCCAGAGCAACTACGCAGCCGCCGAAGAGCGCCCGACCTACGAACAGATTATGGCGATGATCCGGCAAGGCGGGGAAAAGGACACAACCGGCCTGCGTCGCTTGATGGAGTACTACAAAGATCTCGCCTTTCCAACATCACTATGAAGCTGGCCCTCGACTCGGCGGGCATGACGCCAGCTCAGGTGGATTATATCAATGCCCACGCCACGTCCACCTCGATCGGCGATGCAATGGAGGTGAAAGCGATTAAGCACCTGTTCAAGAGCCGCGCGGACAAAATTGCCATCAGCGCGACCAAATCGCTGATCGGCCATACGTTGGGTGCCGCCGGCGCCCTTGGCGCCATCGCTTCGACGTTGACCATTCACACGGGACAGATCCATCCGACCGCGAACTATGATGACCCTGATCCGGCCTGCCGCCTGGAAGGAATCAGCCGTTCACTCCAAGAGCGAAAGATACGGACCGCCCTTGTGAATTCGTTCGGATTTGGGAGCAACAATGCCACCGTGGTCCTGAAAAAGTTTGTCGCATGAGTACATCATGCCGCTCGTTCAATTGCCTCCATAGAATTCCCTACCGCACACCGTGGAAATACCGCCACGGGGATAGGAATGTTTTGAGCTTTTCCCGCAGCTTGCTGTCGGGATTATCATTTTCATGAAGGAGCATCCACGATGACCGATGTTGCGGTTACCACTCAGATCATTCAATCGCTTGCCACCTATCTGAAACGAGCCCCCTCTTCCATTACGGCATCGCATCACCTGCGAGACGATCTGGGACTCGACTCCGTCGCTGTCATTGAGTTGCTGTTTGAAATCGAAGACCGATTCAAGATCCAGATACCGGATCAAGACCTTCCTGGGCTCAGCACGGTCGGGTCAGTCGCGGCCTATGTGCAACAACGGCTCCCCTCTCCGGGCAACGCACCTGCCAAAGCCAAACCAGCGCCGCGTGCGGCTGCAAAGAAGAAGGCGCCTGCGCCTAAGAAGACACCTGTTTCCAAGAAAGCACCTGTCTCGAAGAAAAAGCCTGCTCCCAAAAAAGTTTCTGCCCCCCAAAAAAAGAAAAGGTAATGAACTGATGTCCATTCCACAGCTACCGAGTCCCCTGACCCTGGCGCAGATTCATCAGGTCGTCGGCGGCACGATTCATGGCAATGACCAAACCCAGGTGTTCGAACTGGCCGGCCTGGGAGAATCGACTCCCCGCTCATTGTCATTCGTTGCCAACGACAAGGCATTCAGTGCCGCTGTACATCTCCAGGCAGCTGCCTTGCTCGTCCACCGTCACTTCTCGGAGCTTGCCATTCCACAGATCGTAGTCGGCCATCCCTTGATGGCGTTCGCCCAGGTAGCCCAGCAATTCTGTGTCCGTCCTGCGGTTCCTCGCGGCATCGCCGAAGACATGACTCGCGGAACCGATGTCATCATCGGAGTCGACCCTTCGATTTGGCCGTTTGTGACACTCGGCGACCGTGTCAGTATCGGAGCACGGGTTACGCTCTACCCTGGTGTGTTTGTGGGATCGGACTCGAAAATCGGAGATGATTGTATCTTGTACCCGAATGTCGTCGTACGGGAAGGCTGCTCACTCGGCGCCCGAGTGATCGTCCATAGCGGAACCGTGATCGGCGCAGACGGGTTCGGATATGTCCCGCATCAAGGCCGCCATCACAAAATCCCGCAGCTTGGCGGCGTTGTCATCGAAGACGATGTCGAATTAGGCGCCAATGTGACCGTCGATCGCGCCACGCTCGGCGCAACCCGCATCAAGCAAGGCACAAAAGTCGACAATCTGGTTCAGATCGCCCATAACGTCACGGTGGGAGCACACTGCATTCTCGTCGCTCAAGTCGGTATTGCCGGCAGCACCACGATCGGCCATCATGTCGTTATCGGCGGACAAGCGGGTCTTTCAGACCACATTCAGATTGGCGACCAAGTCATGATCGCCGCCAAGTCAGGAGTGCATCGAAGCATCGAATCGAACCAGATTGTCGGAGGATCCCCGGCATTACCGCGGGATCGGGCCTTGCGGGTTCAAGGGGTCATTCACCATTTACCTGAGTTGCATAAGCTTGTACAAAGCCTCGAGCAACGGGTTGAGACTCTGGAGAAGCAGTCGAAGCCACGGTCACCACGCACTACGCCGACACGGCCTAGAAAAAAGTAGCCCCCGTGTGGCCCTACTTGATGACGCTCCGCCAAAAGAATAACTTCGCCCAATAGAACCCAGCCCAGGGGATCATCACCGCCGGAACGGTATTCACCTGCCCATAAAGAGCCGCCAGCACGGCGCTGCCCAGAAGAGCCGCGATACCGGCTAGATAGGCAAGAGGAAGCAAGGGACGTCCAGGATGGTTGATTTCTGGAACCTGCACGTCCTTCTTGGTTAGTGCTCTCTGAGTGGTCGGCCCCCGCCGCATCCGTGCCGCCAGAGCGTCGGGAAACTGTCTGAATAAATACAAGTGGTACTGAGTTTGCGCCGTACCAATCAGCACTCCTAAGGCCATCAAGCCGGAACTGTAGTAAAACGTGTCCCACGTATAGCTCTCCGATGCGATCAGCTGATATCCGAGCCCTATGACTCCAACAATCAGACAAAACATGCCCACTAAACCCGATGGCATTAAGATGTAGGTCTTCACATACTCGCGCGCCTGCTTCGCAACTTCTTCAGGATGTTGAATCGTAACAAGTTTTGGCACCGACGCCTACCCTCCTTACAAACCGACAAGCTAATCCGACACGGCATTAACACGATCTGAGCAAAAACTGCAAGGCACACCACCAGAAGCAGGAGATAATTTAGGTAATTTCTTCTGACTATTTATTTATTTTCCTTTCACCTGTCCACAAAGTCTGTGCGTGATATGTGGATATCCATGTGGATGGACCACGCCTATCCTGTCAGTACGCGATATCGAGCACGATGCCATATTATTGGGCATGATTTTCTGATACTTCTTCAGAACTTATGGCGTGATGTGTGTGTCACACCAGGGGCTACAACCCATGGTGCTATCCGTCTACTACATTAACAATGGAGCGCAGGACGGTCAGCGAAGGCGCACCCAGTCAGCGCCTCACTTCACAGAGGAAGGATTTTTTCGATGGATGTCCGTTCAAGGCGACCGAGGGTAACCCACTGCTCGGCCATAGGAATCAACGTCTGAACCCGCTCTTCCATGGCCCGTAATCGTTGCGGCAAGGCGTCGACCTTTCGATAGGCTGTACTTGCGAGAAAGAACCGCAATCCCTGGAGAAACATTGTAATCGTGACCGCATCGACAGTCTTGGCGGATTGATGCAACGCATCCACATGAACCAGGATTGGGTCAAACTGGGAAACTGTCACAAAATCAAGATTGCCATGTTCCCGTAGCTGAATGATGTGTTCCGTCATAGCAGGCACCCGCTCATGCAGCTCACGGAGAAACTCTTCATCCAGTCGATCGAGATCATGAAGAATACGTTCGATGACCTCAACGGTAATGTTGTCCTGCCGTTCTCCAACTTCCTGCTGGGCACGACTGATCACTGTCTCCAATACATCCCTTGCCGGCTGAACTGAGCGGGCACGGGCACGTTGTAATTCCTGTAATGCATGGAGTAACGGCCTCGCCGAGGCAGCCCAATCTGATCTTTGCAAAGAAGCTGGAGAATCGTGCATTGTAGATTCCGAATACGGCTCCGACTCTCGCCGGTCCGGCTCAGCGTGATTAGCGGTTCCCTCCGGTGTTCCGGTATCGGCGCTCTCTCCTGACAGACGATATACCGCCTCTGAAATTCGATCGAGCCCTGCATGTAATGGGCGCAGTGTCGCCGCGGTCCATGGTAATTCCGGCTTCGCAACATCCCGCAGGATAGGTAGAAGATTCGACGCCATCGCCTCAATGTCGGAAAGCTGCACGGTGGCGGCTGATCCAGCCAAATTCGTGATCCCATTCAAAATCAGCCCATACAGCTTGGACCGCATGGCTCCATCAGCACCGGCTCCAAGTTTTTCAAGCGCCGCTTGAATTTGGGCCAGCCATTCCCTGGCCTCAAGGGCAAAGAGACCGACAATCTCTTTTTGAAATGTGCGATCATCCCGCCCCTGAAACATACTCCGCCTCTGCCCATACACCTGGTGATCGGATCGTGGCGGCGCTGTATCGCGTGACTCGGCTATCCGAACTTCGACGACTCCTTGAATCGCCGTTGCAATTGCATCCAAGCTTTCGAGCAGCGACGTAAATTGCTCGGATGCATCTCCTGGCCCGGAAACCGCCTCAGCCTGTTGTGGCACATTGGGAAACTCTACCC
>JABMDH010000001.1:0-5110 GCA_015904075.1 Nitrospira sp. | reverse complement strand
AATAGTTCTTTGACCGCTTCATGGGGTAGCAATCGACGGCGATAGGGTCGCTCGCTGACCAAGGCATCGAAGATGTCGACCAATCCGATAATTTGTGCCATTTCACTGACTTGACGCCCCTTCAACCCATACGGATATCCTTGCCCATTAAAACGCTCATGGGCTTCGCGAATTAATTGTGCGAGCCACTGATAGGCAGTCCCCATTCGATGCACGAGCTGATATCCCAACTCTGGATGCTGCTCAATCAACTTCCGTTCTTCCTGCGTCAGTCGTCCGGTTTTCGTGACCAGCGACTGTGGGACGGCAAACAACCCGATATCATGGACCAATCCAAAGAATGCCAGCCGATCCAGCTCTGTGCCGTAATAGCCCAGTCCGATCCCGACTTTGCTTCCAAAGATTGCGGCATTGAGCAGATTGGTGATCAGCGGTGATCCTGCCGGCCTAGAGAGTGCGTGCACAACAAGTTCATCGCTCTGTTTCAACGAGGAGATCAAGTGAGATCCCAGCGCCTCGATCTGCTCTATACGAAATGGGCGCTGGCTCTGAATAGCCGCAGCCGTCTCAGTCAATTCCTGTTCCGCTTCACGATACCAATTCATAGAGAATGCTACCGCCTCAATCACGCACCATCAGTTCGAGGAATACACCGTCTATTCACTCGCGGAATTCAAGCAGGCAAGATGCCGCTGATGGCTGAGCGCTCCATCCGACCAGCCTCGACCCAATTCTGAAGCGCCTGCACATTTTCGATCAAGCGGGACTCGACTGCCGCATACTTGTCGACCGCTACCACCACCCGCCCTTGCATCACCAGCGTGAGAAAACTGTGCAGCCCCATACAAAACGTCATCATTTGCGCCGCATTGACCTGCTGCGCAGCGGACCAGAGTTGAGCAACCTGCTCGACGATCGTGTGCATTTGTTCTGATGGCTGCCTGTCCCCTCCGGCTCCACTCTTGAGCCGGTTGATCTCTGCCGTAACGGATGGAATCTGTTTCTGTACAGACTCAAGAAATACATCTTCACCGTCAGACCACCGTGCAAGGAATTCCTTAAGCGTCGTGATGTTGCACCGTTCACTTCCATCTTTTTTCACACCCTCGAGCTGTGTAATGACCGTCTCAAGAAGGTTACGAGGATAGTGGCCTAATTGAGCCTGCTGCTCCCGGAACCTATGTAGGATGGTCAGCAATTCGCCCGAGGACAGGGTAACCGGGAGACCTTCGGCATGACCGGACACGGCTTTAGCCACACGCGCCACATCAGTCGCCCGAGTGAGCGCACTATACATATGCCCCAATTGTTTGCAGAGTCCGACAAAATCATTCGTTGAGATTGTCCCGTTTGGATTTTCAACGGCCTCGGCAAAAGGCAACGCAGAACAACTTGCCTGCTCAATTTCACGCAGACCGATGGTAGCCGCCGTCCCACCCATATTGATAATGCCGGATTTGATCGTGTGCGCGAGTGTCACATGGCGATCAGGAGGAGGCCCCTGCTGCAATTCGTCCAGGGCCACATGAATTTGCTGAAGCCATTCATGAGCCTCTTGAACAAATGTCGTGATCGCCTCTTTGGGGGACTCATCTTCCAGTTCGGCAGACATTATTCTTCGTCCTTCAGGATAGCGCGGGCCATCAAACGGATCCGGCCGGTTACAGCAGAGCCGTCATATTCCTTTTCCCAATTGCGACGCCAATCCGGCAATCTCTCCGAGCTTGCGCACCATCTCTTCTAACCGCTTCGTGGCACTCACAGCCACTTGCTCAGTTTCCGATACCCGATTGACGAGTACAGCATTCCGCTCCCGTTCTGCCTCCAAGAGCGCTTCGAGTTCTCCAACCCGTCTGGTTAGCTGTCCAACACTCTCGGCTTTTTCGGTCAGCTCTTTCACCCTTGCCTGAACCACGACCAACGATGCTTCTGCGGCTCGCGCCTTCTCATCAAACTCGGCAGAACGTTGCATCTCATGCGCCAACATGGCCTCAGTATTTTTACCATGCGCCGCAACGACTTCCAATTCGGTCAATTCGTGAACGAGTTGCGCCGCCGCCACACGTTCGGTACTCAATTCCACTTCCAATTGCTCTACTCGGTTAGCCGTTTCTTGCAAAACAGCCACCTCCTGACGGGCCTTTGCCGACGACTCCTGTTCCACTCGCAGAGCCGCTTCGAGCTGAAACACACGCGAGGCCTGAATCTCGCTCGCCATTACCTTCATTTCAAGCTCGTTCACTAACCGGCGTTGCCCCTCCAGCAGCGCTTCAGTCTCCTTGGCTCGCCCAACCGCTGTTTCGAGATCGGCAATGCGCTTTGTCAAACTTTCAGCCCTGGCCCGCTCGCTCCGAAGCTGCTCTTCCGCCTCTCTAAGTCTGCTTGCTGCTTGCGGATCAGCAAGGTCCGGCGCATTGATCGGTTGAGTCTGTATCGGCTTATATCCCGAGAGTGGCGCTACGGCTGGCGCTGCGGTCGAGGTTGGTGCCGGACGTAGTCCGATTGTTGGTATCGGTGGTGGAGATTGAATCGGAGCTGCAGTTGGCTTGAACTCCTGTGGCGGCGCCACGGAAGTCTGCCGTTTGGCAAGCAATTCCATCACCTTATCCTTCAATGATGTACCTTGGAACGGCTTCTTCAGCACGCCATCAGCCCTACAAGACTCCGCCTGCTTCGTCACCTCGTCATTCACAATGCCGGAAATAAGAAGCACTGGAATTGTTGCAATCGATGCAGTGCCTCGAACAAATGCACACACCTCGTAACCGCTCTTATCGGGCATGATCACATCGGACACAACCATATCCAGCCGGTCTTTTGCTAAACACGCAATGGCTTCCTCGCCGTTTGCGGCAAGAGTCACACCCATCCCGGCTTCAGTCAAAAGCCGTTCTGCAACTTTTCGGACTGCAATACTATCGTCTGCGACTAACACCTTAGGCATATCGACACCCTTCTATCTTTCCTCTTGCACCTTGCACATGATCGCCCGATTGAGTGGTCATCACGATAATCGGCGTGTGTCGCGTTTGAGGATCCCCTCTAAGCGCCTGCACCACCGCATAGCCATTGGATTTCGGCATCTCGATGTCGGTAATGATCAACCGATACTTTGATTCCGACGCTTTTCGCAGTCCTTCTTCTCCGTCCACTGCCGTATTAATCGAGTACCCGGCATCCTTCAGCATCCTTCCGACAAACTTACGGACGCTCAATGAATCGTCAATCAATAGGATGACCGCCCCTGTCTCCATGCGCTGTTCACTCTCATCCAATCCACTCATCGAATAGACAGGCAGGCTCTGCTGTGGGGACTGGATCAGTGGCCGAGCGCCTAAACGGCTGGGGTCGAGAACAAGAATCACCCGACCTTCAGAATCGATCGTCGCCCCTCCGAAACATGAGCGCGCCATGAGCTTTAACGGTCCCAGTGTCTTGACTATAATTTCCTGCCTACCCAGGATTTCATCCACAGCTAATCCAAGAACCCCCGCAGGCGTCCGCACAATCACGATCGGCATCGCTCCCCGCACAGGTCGTGATTCACGACGCAGAATATGCCGAAGCGAGTGCACCTCGACAAGTTCATCCTGTACATGCATGAGAGTCCGATTCTCTTTCCTCAGGAGCGAACTCTCAGCTGAGTACATCACTTCGCGAATACTCGACAACGCAATGGCATACCGCTCGGTTCCTGCTCGCACCAACAACGCCGTGGTGATGAGTACGGTGAGCGGAAGACGCAAGGTGAACTTTGTGCCGACTCCCTGCTGCGACTCTACCTCGATATGGCCGTTCATTCCTTCAACGGCTTGTTTGACCACATCAAGCCCAACACCTCGGCCGGTCTGACCATCGACTGCGTCGGCGGTTGAGAAGCCGGCTGAGAAGATATACTGGAACAGATCCGCATTCGACATCGCCCGGACTTGATTAGGCTGAGCCAACCCACATTCAACGGCTTTCATGCGTATCTTCTCAAGATCAAGGCCTCCCCCATCGTCCTCGACTTCAACAACAATCGAATTGCCTCGATGCGCCGCACGAAGATGGATCGTACCCGCTGGCGGTTTTCCCTTGGCCATCCGATCGGACGGCAATTCAATACCATGGCACACCGCATTACGGACTAAATGGACCAATGGGTCGACCAATCGTTCGACGATCCCGGTATCGACTTCCGTACTTTCTCCCGACGTAACCAGCACTGCCTCCTTATGCGACCCGCGCGCGCAGTCTCTGACAGCACGCCGAAATCGGACAAAAGGAGTTCCGATAGGAACCATACGTGCCTGGTTGATTTCAGCCTGCATATTCTTAGTCAACTGCTGCAACTGATTCATATCGTCATGCGCCCGACAGATGGATTTCTTCACCTGCTCCATCGATTCGGCAATATCCGCACTCATTTCACTGATGCGGCGGGCTAAACTATCGACGTCGTCGTCCTTGTCACATTCCTGACTACTGCCTTTTCCCACCCCCTCCGCCTCCTGTAGTACAGACGCGGATCCAGAGGCGCGCAGATGTTTGTCGGCAAATGTACGGACGGAGTCGGCCAATCGCGTCTTGCATGCCATGGCTTGATCAGACAACTGTTCCAGCGCATCCAGCCGCTGCTCGAGCCGGCCGCGCCCAACCATCAGCTCTCCAATCTGGTTCATCAACTTCTCCAATCTGGCGGAACTGACACGAATGACTTCCCGTTCATCGCCCACATTGCTCTCCGTTTGCCTGCCGGATGTTCCCTGGTTGATGAGTGATTCAATCACAGGCTTCACCTGGTCAGTCCCGGCGCTGGGAGCACAGATCTGATGAAGTTGTTTCAGTTCCCATAATGCTGTTGCAAATCGTTTCCGAGTTTCATGGACGCGGCTCGGATCTCTTTGGATCAAAACACGGACGACGTCGACCGCAAGAAGAACCACGTCCGTCTGCCCAGATAACAACCTGAGCCGACCTCCGCGCACAGCCCCGATGAAATCTTCGACATGGTGAATAAGATCCCCGATCGCCTGAAACCCGACCGTATAGGCCGATCCTTTCAATGTATGGGCAGTTCTAAACAGTTGACTGACGAGATCTCTATTCTGAGTATCCTTCTCCACTT